>NZ_JBFTJR010000068.1:0-43511 GCF_056395525.1 Caulobacter sp. 10L414 | reverse complement strand
GGCCGAAGCCTTGCTGCCGGGCGTGACCTTCGTGGCCGGCCCCTACGAGGCCGCGCAAGGCGCCGACGTGCTGCTGATCCTCACCGAGTGGGACCAGTTCCGCGCCCYGGACCTGGACCGCCTCAAGCTGCTGCTGGCCGCCCCSGTCGTCGTCGACCTGCGCAACGTCTACAAGCCCCACGAAATGGTCCGCCACGGCTTCACCTACGCCTCGGTGGGGCGCGGGGCGGCGGCCGAGGCCGTGGAGCCGGCCGCGTCGCCGGTTTCGGTCGGGGCGTGAGGAACCGACATGGCCAAGGACATGGATGAGCGGCGACTGACGCGGGTCCTGGCGGTCTCGTCGTCGGGCGGTCACTGGGAGCAGCTGATGCTGCTGCGCGACAGCTTCCAGGGGTGCGACGTGCAGTACGCCGCGACCATGGAGGGGCTGGGCGAGCGCTCGGGCGTCGGGGCCACCCGCATCGTTCCCGACTTCAACGCCAACAAGCCCATGCGCGTGCTGACGGGCCTGATGGCGGTGGCCAAGGTGGTGCGCGAAGCCAAGCCGAACGTGGTGATCTCGACCGGCGCAGCGCCGGGCCTGATCGCGCTGCTGGTCGGCAAGATGATCGGGGCGCGCACGATCTGGATCGACAGCGTGGCCAATTCCGAGCGGCTGTCGCTGTCGGGCCGCATGGCCGGACGGATCGCCGACCTCTGGGTGACGCAGTGGGAGCACTTGGCCAATCGCAACGGCCCGGTCTACTACGGAGCAGTGCTATGATCCTGGCGACCGTCGGCACCCAGCTGCCCTTCGATCGGCTGATCGGCGCGCTGGACGAACTGGCGCCCAAGCTGGGCGTCAAGGTCGTGGCCCAGATCGGCGCCCAGGGGCGTGAGCCCGTCAACATCGAGTGGCGTCGCACGATGGAGCCCCGTCAGTTCGAGGCCCTGTTTCTCGAAGCCTCGGTGATCGTCGCTCATGCCGGCATCGGCACCGTGCTGGCCGCCAAGCGCCATCGCAAGCCGATCATCATCGTGCCGCGCCGGGCCGCCCAGGGCGAGCACCGCAACGACCACCAGATGGCCACCGCCCGCCAGCTAGGCGGAAGCCCTGGCATCTACGTGGCTCACGACATCGACGAATTGGGCGGGCTGCTGTCGCGGACCGACCTGGAGCGGCCTTCGCCGGAGGCCGGCCGGTCGATCGGCACCCTGCACAGCGCGCTGCGCAACTTCATCCAGACGGGCGTGGCGGTCAGCTGACCTGCGCGTCTTCGACGAACTGAAGCGGCCCCTCTTGCGAAAGAGGGGCCGCTTTCGTTTGTGGGCCTGTCCTCAGGCGACGGGCCAGAGCGTGCTGAGGTTGGACTGCGAGGCGCTCTTCACCTGGGGCAGGGCCTCGGCGACCTGCGCGCGCAGGGCCGGGGCCTTGGCGAACGAGTCGAGCACCAGGCGGCTGAGGCGCTCGGCGTCCTTGGCTTCCTCGGGCGCGATCAGTTGCTCCTCCGACAGCGAGAAGTGCTCGAAGAGGCCCGCGAACTTGCCCTGGTAGGTGATCCCGACGACGGGCACGCCCGAGCCCAGCGAACCGATCGCCAGGTGCATGCGGCCGGTGAACACCATGTCGAGCTCGGCGGCGATCGCCTTGATCTCGCCGGCCGAGATTTCCTTGTCCTGCAGGAAGGCGTAGCCGGGACGGTCGATCGCCTCGAGCACCCGGGCCAGCAGCGCCACGTCGCCGTGGGTCTCGCCGCGGAAGTCGTGCGGCAGCAGCACGACGCTGGAGCCGGTCTCGTCGATCAGGCGTCGGGCCGCCGTGGCGGCGGCCTCGACCAGCCGGCCGATCTCCTCGGGGGCGCGGTTGGGCACCAGCATCGGGTGGACGTTCAGGCCGCACACTGGGCGGCCCTCGGCGCGCTGGGCGCGGACCCAGGCCAGGGTCTGGGCGATGGCGTCCGACTCGCGCGGCTTCAGCATGAAGGCGCAGTCGGCGACGCGGCGGCCCGGCGTGGCTGACAGGGCGTCGAACCGGCGAAGCGACACCGGGTCGCGCAGGTTGATGGCCAGGCTGGGCGAGAGCTTGTTCTTCAGGAACAGGCGGACCGGCCAGGCCGCGCTGCTGTTGAACGAGAAGCCGCCGATCACCGCGCGGCCGCCCGCGCTGGCGAAGATCTCGGCGACCATCCAGAGGCGCAGCGAGGTGATGCTGGAATAGTAGCCGTCGAGCACGTCGGCGCCGATGACCAGCAGGGCGTCGTAGGCGCGCAGGCCCTTGGCGATGTCGCCCAGGTTCCACGGCGCGCGCCAGACCGGCACGGCCTCGACGCCCTGCGCGACGATGCGCTCGGGCAGGTCGTTGCCGGCGGTGGCGATGCCGATGCGGACGCCGGGCGTGCGGCGGCGGGCCTCGTCGATGATCGCCTGGATCATCGCCTCGTCGCCGCGCGAGCCGAACGGGTCGCGGCCGTCGGCGCTGAGGATCACCAGGCTCTTCGGCGGCTCTTCGGAGGGCTGGGCCGCCAGGGCCGAGCGCGCGCGGGACCACTGCGACAGCATCTGCGGCGTGCGGACGAGCTCACGCAGGCGTTCGCGCGGCGACTTTTTGCGTCCTTCGGCGATGCGGCTCAATTTGCAGTTCCCTTGATCCAGGCGGGGACGCGGCGCCCGCCTACCGAAACGATGGCCCGGCGCAGGGCGGGGCCGTTGAAGAGCATGGCGCTGGCCAGGTAGACCGCGCCGCCGATCGCGCCCAGCACCACCAGCCGCGGCAGCGAGTGGCCGAGCGTGCCGACATAGGGTCGCAGCGCCCAGATCGCGCCGAACATCAGGAAGGCGCTGAGCGCGAACGGCGTGACGATCTTCAGCAGGCGGACCAGCGAATAGCCGACCTTGCGCCGCCCGAAGGCGAAGCTGACCATGCCCAGCACCGCGTGCGAGATCGAGAAGGCCAGCACGATGGTCTGCAGGCTGCGGCCGTAGGTGGCGGAAAGCACGATGACCGAGGCGATCGCCTTCATGCCCTGGACGACCATCGCCACGCCGGGGCGGCCCACGGCGTTCAGCAGCGTGCCGTTGTAGTATTGCAGCAGGCGGAAGGCGCCCAGCAGCGACAGCGGCAGCAGGATCGCCTCGCTGCCGTGACCGTTGCGGCCAAAGGCGATGTCGGTGATCTCGGGGGCCAGCGCGCCCAGCATCACGAAGATCGGGAAGGCCAGGGCCGAGGTCAGTTCGAACGACTTGTAGAGCGCCTCCACCAGGGCGGGCCGGTCGTCGGCCAGGCGCGAGAAGTGCGGCATCGACACGTCGATGGTCACCGCGCTGATCAGCTGCATCAGCACGGCGTAGATGCGTGAGCCCATGATGTAGAGCGCCAGGGCGGCGGGGCCGAGGGCCGCGACGATGAACAGCTCGATGCTGCGGCCGCCGACATAGTCGAGCATGCGCGAGGCGAAGACCTTGGAGCCAAAGCGCACCAGCGGCAGGGCCCGCGCGGGCGAGGCCGGACGGGGCGTCCAGGGGCGGCGCCACCACACCATGACGGCGTTGATCAGCGCGAACAGCACCAGCTGGGCGGCCATGCTCATGGCGCCGAAGCCGAGCAGGGCCAGGCCCACGCCGACCGCGCCGCTGACCAGGGTGGCGATCAGCCCGCGCATGGCCAGCCAGCGGAAGTCGCCGTTGCGGCGCAGGACGGACTGGGGAATGTAGCTCAGCGCGTTGATCAGCACGGCGACCAGCGCCACCGACAGGATGGGGGTCAGGCCGGGCGCGCCGAGGAAGGCCTCGAGCTGGGCTGAAAAGATCAGGCAGGCGGCTGCGACGATGATCGAGAAGCCGACGTTGAACAGCGCCGCGGCCGACAGAATCTCGTCATCGATCTCCTTGGCCTGGACCACGGCCTCGCCCAGGCCGTTCTCGGCGAAGATCTCGGCGATGGCGATGACGGCGATGGCCGCGCTGAAAAGGCCAAGCTGTTCCTTCGGCAAGATTCTTGCCAAAGCGAAGAACACGGCAACGGATCCGAGGCGCACGCCCCAGTGCCGCAGCGCCGACCAAAACACTTGCAGTCTTATGCTCAAGGTCAGCGATCTCTGTCACAAAAAACGAAAGTTGGGTTTCGGCTTTGTATGTTCTTATATTGCCTTTCGTGACGCATATATTCTTGCCTCACCTATAGCAAGCGCTTAGGTTTGAGTGGGTCACACATTCTCGGATCGATGAACTGCATGCATAAGAAACGGCACGTTCAGCGCGTTAGGCGTGCGGCGCGATGACGGTCGGCAAGCGTACCGCGGCCTTCATCTGCGATGAGCCGCCGGCTCCCAACCAGAGCGGCCCGAGCACCTACAACCATACGATCCTGCAGGGCCTGATCGACCTCGGCTATGCCGTCACGGTCATTTGCACGACGCGTCGCTTCAAGGCGGTCGTGACCCGCGCGCCCCGGGTCGAGGCCCAGGTTCGCTACATCCACGCCCGGCAGGTCGGAGACCTGCTGGTCTGCGTCACGCCGCAAGCGATCGCGCGGGCCGGCAAGGCGATGCTGAAGACCCTGGCGCCCAAGCGCGGGGGCGGCGCTTCGGCAGGCGAGGGCGATCGGGTGGCCCGGATCGGCCGTTTCCTGTCGCCGCGCGAGCGACGGGCGGTCGCCGACCTGATCCCCGCCGACGTCGACGTGCTGGCGGTAGACACCATCTTCCGCGCGGCGCCGCTCGACGGCTGGAAGGGCCAGGCGCGCACCGTGCTGGTGGCCCATGACGTCTTCTACGAGCGGTCGCGTTCCTTCGCCGAGAACGGCTTCAAGGTCCTGCCGATGATCGAGCGCGACGCCGAGGCCGCGATCGTGGGGCGTTTCGACTGCATCGTCGCGATCAACAGCAGCGACCAGGAGCGCCTCGTCGACCTGGCGCCGGCGCGGCCGTGCGTGACCATCCTGCCCACCGCCAGCAGCAAGCCCGCGGCCCTGGACGGGCAGGCCGAGCGTCCGGCCAACCAGATCTTCTATCTGGGCACGCGCGCGCACCACAACGTGGACGGCCTGCGCTGGTTCTTCGACACGGTCTGGGACCAGGTCAGGGCGCGCCGTCCGGACGCCGTGCTGAACCTGGTCGGCTCGATCTGCGAGGACTTCCGCGACGAGCGCGCGGGGGTGGTTCTTCACGGCCGGGTCGACGACCTGTCGTCGGTGGCCGGCCGGTGCGCCTTCGCCATCAATCCCGTGCGGATGGGCAGCGGGCTGAAGATCAAGATGGTCGACTGCTTCAACCTGGGCCTGGGCTGCGTGACCACCCGCGTGGGCGCCTACGGTTTCCCGGTGGGCGAGGCCGCGCCGTTCGCCGCCGTTGACGGACCCGAGGCCTTCGCCGACGCCGTCGTCCGTTGGATCGACCAGCCGGACCTGGCGCGCCAGGCCGGCCTGGACGCTGTCGGCTATGCGCGGCTGTTCCGGCAGGAGGGCGCGACCAGCGCCCTGGAAACCGTCCTGGCCTGACCTTCGTCGGCCCTGCTCAGCAGGGCTTGCCGGCGATCTGGGCCGCCATGTGCGGCGCGACGATGCGGCGGGCGTAGTCCGGATCGGGATGACGTCCGTCGGGAATGGCCCGGCGGAGCGTGTCCGGACCAAGCTTGCGCCACAGAGGGCGATGGTCGACGAAGGTCGCGCCCTCTTCGCGGGCCAGTTGCTGGTACTGGCGGTAGTAGAGGTCGAGGCGAGGGCGCGTGAACTGCGCCATGCCGACGGACGGGTTCATCGCCAGCAGGAAGATGCGGCTGCCCGGGAATTCCTTGCGCAGGCGGCGGACCATCGTGCGGGCGTTGTCCAGGCTTTCGCGCGGCCCCACGCCCTTGAGCAGGTTGGCGTCGCCGCCGGCGAAGTCGATGGTCACCACGTCCGGGCGCAGCGCCACGGCCTGGTCCATGGCGCCCAGCCCCCAGCGCGAGGTCACGCCGGGCGCGGCGACGCGGGTGACCCGCACCTCGCGGTGAAGGCAGGCGCTGAGGCGCTTCTGCAGTTCGGGCTGCCAGTGGTTGCGGGACGTCAGGCTGGCGCCGATCGTCACCACCTGCAGCGGCCGATCGGCCTTGGCGTGAGCGGAAAGCGGCGTCGAGGCCATCAGGGTCGCCGCCGCGAGCGTGGCAAGGCCGGGTCTCAACTGACCGCGCCGCGCGACACCCCGCGTCCCGCGCTTCCGGGCGGCGTCAGCCAGGCCGGCCGCGACGGTCGCGGCTTGGGGCTGCGGACCTCGCGCGTGGCGTACGAGGCGATGGCCCCGACGAACAGCAGCGTGAAGTAGGGCGGCGTCGCCAGCGCGTTGTCGGTCAGGCTGAGCATCAGGTAGCCGAGCGCGGCGACCAGCATGGTGGCGTTGGGCGGGTGGCGGCGCGACAGCCACACCGCCGCCATGGCGCCGATGAACATGCCGAAGAAGGCGAATGAGCCGACATAGCCGAGCTCGACGGCGATGCGCAGGAAGTCGTTGTGCGAGGCGGCCGAGCCCGTGAGGATGTAGACGCTGCGCGGCACGGCCTTGATCGCGTGGCCAAAGCCGATGCCGGTGCGGCCGTACTCTTGCAGCAGCCCCTCGAGATAGTTCCAGAGCAGTTCGCGGCCGCTGAGGCTGTTCATCGAGAAGCGCTTGATGATCGGGCCGCCGAGCACGGCGACCGCGCCCAGCACGGCGTAGACGCCGCCGAAGCCGATCAGGAACTTGCGCGAGCCGCGGTCCTTGTAGGTGGCGAAATAGGTGTAGGCCAGCAGCATGGCGGCGATGGCCACGGGCATGCGCGCGGCGGTCGCCACCAGGATCAGCATGTTCACGCCCGCCAGTATGGCGTAGCGGCGGTCGCGAAGGCTGGCGTACTGCCCCGCGGCGAAGGCGCCGGCCATGGCGAAGCCGCCCAGGAAGGCCGGAATGGTCGAGCCCTGCAGGCGCGGAACGCCCGTGTAGCCCTGGCTGAACATGCTCCAGACGCCGATGACCTGGTAGACGAGGCCCAGGCCCAGCGCCAGCAGCGGCACCCAGGAGGCCAGGACCAGCCCGAAGTTGATGTCCTTCTTGTCGGGAATGCCGGCCAGCAGCAGGAACGGGATGATGTACTGGGTGACGGCGCGCAGATAGACGTCCCAGCTGAAGCTGGCCCAGTCGGTGGCCATCGCCAGGATCGTGGTGAGGGCCAGCGTCGCCGCCAGCAGCACCAGCACCACGTAGTTCTTGGGCCGGGTCGCCACATAGACGATGGCGGCGATCAGGAAGAACGACTTGATCAGCGCATTGATGCCGTCGGCCCGGAACGCCAGGTCGAAGTTCAGCAGAAACGACAGGTAGCCGACGAAGAAAAGGACGCGAAACGTCATTCAGCGATCCCGTAACGCAGCTTGGTCGTCGACAGCGAGGCGCGCACGGCGCTGACCAGCGTCGAAAGGCTCATGCGCCGCCGCAGCAGGTAATAGACCCCGACGGCGATCTTGCGCAGGTACTGCCGGTTGGCGGCGGGCCCCAGGCCGCGGTTCTTGGCGATCGCCAGCAGGCTGCCCAGGAAATACTCCTGGCGCTTCTCGACGATCTTGTCGCGGTGGCCGATCATCTGGACGTCGAGATAGGCCACGTCCTTGGCGCCGAAATAGGCCCGGATGGCGTAGTCGGTGTCCTCGCCGCCGCCGCTGGGCGTGCCCAGGCCCAGGTTCTCGTCGAAGCCGCCCAGGTCGCGCAGCAGGCCGCTGCGCAGGAAGATGGTGTTGGACGAGGCGTTCTTGACCGCCTCGTCGAGGCTGGCCGGGCGAAGCTGGGCCGAGAGGTCGCCCGCCGGCTGGGGCTGCGAGCCGTAGCGGCAGAAGGCCAGGTCGAGCTGCGGGGCGTCGGCGAACACCTTGCGCAGGGTGGCCAGCGCGCCGGGCGGATACCAGGCGTCGTCGTCGGGGAAGGCGCCGATGGCGTCGGGCGAGACGGTGTCGCCGGCTTCCTGGGCGAACAGGTTCAGCAGCACGTTGCGGGCGGCCGACAGCGACATGCGCTGGGGCGAGCCGACCACGGTCATGAAGCTGGGCGCCTTCTGGCGGAAGGCCTCGACGTCGGCGTCGCTGGCGCGCTGCAGCAGGATGAAGCTGCGGATCGCGCCGGCGCCGAGTTCGGTCTCGCTTTCGCGCAGGGCCGCGATGTGCCGTTCCAGCTCGTGGCCGCGCGGTGAGAGGAAGTCGGTGGTGGTGAAGAGATAGAAGAGGGGGGCGGGCGCGCTCATGATTCCTTCGTCCACTCCCGGTTGGCCATCCGGCCTTCGCTCAGCTCGATGCCGCGCTTGATGACCTTGGCCGGGTTGCCGGCGACGGCGCAGTTCGACGGCACGTTCTCGGAAACCACCGCGCCGGCGGCGACGATGACCTGGTCGCCGATCACCACGCCGGGCAGGATCACCGAGTTGATGCCGATGAAGCAGTCGTCGCCGATGACGGTGCGGCGATGCATCTTGCGCACGCCGTCGTGCGACAGGACGACCGCGCCGTTGGTGACGGCGGTGCGCGCGCCGATGTGCACGCCGCGGGGGTTGGTCTTGTCGAGGCGGGCGCCGAACGAGATGCGGGCGGTGGGATGGATGTTCATCCCGTAGATCAGGCGGAGGTAATCCCGATTCAGGCCGACGACCTTCTTGCGAACGGCGGTGCGAAGTTTCGCTAGCATCGTGTGCTTATGTCCCGTCAACAAAGACGTTGAAGTGAAGGCGAGATTTGAAGGTTTCTTGCCGTAGAGGATGCGTTCTTCAGGCGAGTTTGTGGCGCGCCCGTGTTCATCCACGCTTTGCGCGATCTTGCGTCGCAACATCTCCATAGCACGCGATGCGACTTGGGAAATCCGGATTCTCCGAACGGCAACGCTTAACAGCGATGGTCTCGCCGCAATTTTGATCGTCGTGCGACAATCTCTGCATAGGGTTTGACCTGCGCTCTCTTTCCCTCGCCTCGTATGCTCAAGCCGCCACGTTGCCGCCCTAGTGCCCAAGCGGAGTGGCCGTGGGAGGCGGGCGGCCGGTTCGTCGCGGCTCCCGGCGTCCCAGTGTCCCGAGTATCGAGGGGTTCAGTATGACCCGGAATGTTGGAAGATTTACGGCTGCGGCGCTGGCGAGACCGGCGCCGGCCAGGATCTGGGGACTGCAGGCGCTGGTGCTGGCCGTGGCGCTGGTCCTGAGTTGGGCCGGTTCGGTGCGGGCGGCCGATTTCGCGGTCGTCGATCCGGCAACGGTGCAGGCGGTCAAGCAGATGGGACGGGAGGGCGTCGGCGGCAAGTTCATCGCCCGCGCCATCAAGACCGTGAACCGCGCGCCCGCGCCGGTGTCGGCGTTCCGCGTCGAGGGCACGCTGCCGGGCGATCCGCAGCGCACCGCCAGCATCAAGGCCGAGCGGGACTTTCCCGTCATGCTCGACCAGGCCGTGGCCTATCGGATCACCGGCGATCCGCGCCACCTGGCCACGCTGAACCGCTATTTCGACGCCTGGACGGCGATCTACTCGCCGACGTTCAATCCGATCGACGAGACCCGGCTGGACGTCATGATCATGGCCTTCGACCTGTCGCGCGAAGACCTGGATCCCGCCGTCCGCGACCGCTTCGTCGCGCTGATGCGCAAGATGGCCGAGGGCTATCWCTCCGACATGGAGGGCAAGTACGCCACCGTGGTCCACAACTGGCAGAGCCATCGCGTCAAGCTGGCGACGATGTCGGCCTACGAGACGGGCGATGCGGCGCTGATCACCCGGGCCGGCCAAGCCTATCAGCGGCAGGTCGACGGCAACGTCTACGCCGACGGCACCGTCTACGACTATCACAGCCGCGACGCGATCCATTACCTGACCTACGACGTCAACGCGCTGATGATTGCGGCCCTGGCGGCGCGCGGCCACGGCCACGACTGGTTCTCGTACGTCAATCCGAACGGCGGGAGTCTCGGCGGAGTGCTGGCCTGGCTGACGCCCTATGCGCTGGGCGAGCAGACCCACCAGGAGTTCGTCAATTCGACGGTGAAGTTCGACGCCCAGCGGGCCGCCGCCGGCCAGTCCGACTTTTCCGGGACCTGGGATCGCGCCGACGGCGCGCAGACCTTCACTCTGGCCACGCTGTTCAGCACCGCCTACCGGCCGACGCTGGAGGTGCTGATCCCGCTGCCCGGCGCCAAGGTCTCCGAATGGCTGATGCTGCTCTGCACGGTGAAGAGCGCCCCGGGCGCGGCCTGTCCCGCGGGTGACGCCGTATAGCGGCGCGAGGGCGAAAAGCCCTGTCTGCTATGAAGGAGAAGAGGGTGGAGGCCCGGCCCGGAATCGAACCGGGGTAAACGGATTTGCAGTCCGGCGCGTAACCACTCCGCCACCGGGCCACCGGGTCGACACGCTTGCGTCGGCGAAGAGGGCGGATGGCTATCAGAGGTCTGGCGCGCCTGCAATGGCCAAACTGGCTTATCCCCACGCTTTACGCGCGGCGGGTCAGGTGGAGGCCGCAAATCAAGGCCAGGGTGGCGATCGCGAGGCCGCCGGCCAGCCAGACGGCCGGGCGCACGTCGTGTTCGCTGACGATCAGGGCGGCCAGCAGCGGCCCGGTCGCGCAGCCCAGCAGGCTGGCGCCGGGGCCCAGCAGGGCCGCGCGCCGGCTGGGATCTGCCTCGATGGCCAGAGGGGTCAGGAACGGCGAGGCGAACAGCCAGGCGAAGCCGAACAGGCCCGAAGCGGCCAGGAAGGCCGGCGCCGGCGGCAGGACGGCGAAGGCCAGCAGGCAGGCGGCCGCGGCGACCACGCCCAGGGTCAGCGACACGAACCACGACATCCGTCCGGCCAGGGCCGTGGCCGCCGCCCCGCCGGCGACCTGGGCGGCCAGCGAGATCGAAAAGGCCAGGCCCGCCGTCGTCGCCGTGTGTCCCGCCTGGCGCGACAGCGGTTCTGCGTAGATCCACAGGGCCAGGATGAAGGCCTGGAAGCAGAACACCGCCGCCAGGGCGACCCAGCCGCGCTGACTGGGCAGGCCCTTGGGCCCGTCCTCGGCCTCGGGCAAGGCGGCCCAGGCGCGCGGGGCCAGGAAGCCGGCCACGGCGGCCGATGCGGCCAGCGCCGCCAGCGCCACGAACCCGCCGTCAGGGCCGAACCGGCCGATGACGAAGAGGGTCAGGCCGGCCACCACGGCCAGCTGCGCCAGCGTCTGGACGGTCAGGTAGATCCCCGACCAGCGGTCCGGCCGCGACGAGCGCACGATCATGCCGGTGATGATCCAGATCAGCGCGCCGGCCGGCAGTCCCGCCGCCGCGCGGGTCAGCACCAGCAGGCCGTCATGCGCGAAGGTCGAGGCCAGGTTCAGCGCCGCCAGGAAGCAGCCGCAGGCCACCGCCGCCGGGCGCAGGCGCCTTGCGCCGAACAGGGGCCCCAGCACGGCCGCGCCGACGCCCATGGCCGCCAGCTCGGCCATGCCGGCCAGGCCGATCTCGGTCGCCGTCAGCCGCCCCGCCGCCTCCAGTCCGCCCAGCAGCAGCGGGCCGACGCCGGGAAACAACACCCCGACGATCCCGATCCACAGCACCGCCAGCCGCTGGGTCAGGCTGGGTTTCGGGCCGATCCAGGCCCCGGCCTGGCCGCTCAATAGCGGGCCCGCAGGTAGAGGCCGTAGGTGCGCGGCGGTCCCATGCTGAACACGTCGAAGCCCAGGCCTTCGATGGCGGTGATGTCGAGGATGTTGGTCTCGTCGAACAGGTTCTTGCCCCACACGCCCAGTTCGTAGCGGCCGCCGTCGAGCTTCCAGCCCAGCTGGCCGTTGACGTAGGCCCGGCCCTTGTCGCTGAGCCGCTCAGTGTTGGCGGTGTCGAAGAAGACCTTCGAGCGATAGGTGAAGTCCAGCTGGCCGGCGAAGTCGCCGACCGGCAGCGGATGCTCGTAGCGGACCACGCCGTTGACGCTGGCCTTGGGGGCCGAGGGCAGGCGGTTGCCCGAATAGTCCTGCCCGACCGAGACGAAGTCCTTGTACTCGGCGTTCAGCAGGGCCGCGCCGAGGGTCAGCGACAGGCCGCGCATCGGCCGCGCCTCGATCTCGGCCTCCGCGCCGTAGACCCGGGCGGCCGAGGCGTTGGTGAAGTACTGCACCGACAGGGCCCCGCGCTGGATGACGGTGTAAACCTGCAGGTCCTGGTAGTCGTAATAGAAGGCGGCCGCGTTCAGGCGCAGGCGGCGGTCGAGGAACTCGCTCTTGGCCCCCACCTCGAAGGCGTCGACGGTCTCGTCGTCATAGGGGCCCAGGTCCTCCGGCGCGGTGGTCTGGCCGGTGAAGAAGCCGCCGCTCTTGTAGCCGCGATTGTAGGTCGCATAGAGGTTGGCGTCGTCGCTCAGCGCGTAGCGCAGGCCAAGGCGCCCCGACAGCGACTTGAAGGTCTTGTCGCCGTCGTAGGTGAACAGCGTCAGCAGGCCGTAGTCGACGTCGCTGACATAGTGGAAGCTCTTGTCGTCGACCGAATAGCGCAGGCCCGCCGTGAAGGTCAGGCGCGAGGTCAGGTCGTGGTCCACCTGGCCGAAGACCGCCCAGCTGCGGGTCTTCTGGGTCAGCGGCCAGCCGAACACGCCGATGCTGGCGGCCGGGTCCATGCCGGTCGGATTGTCGGGCGTGGGGCTGCGCAGGTCGCCCAGCACGTCATAGCGGCTGTCGTTGGACAGGTCGTCCTTGGCCCAGTAGAGGCCGGTCACCCAGCGGGTGGGGCCGGCGCCGTTCGACTGCAGCCGGAACTCCTGGCTGGCCGTCTCCTGCAGGGCGATGTAGCGGGCGCTGATCACCTGCAGCGGATTGGCGTCGGTGTCCTCCCAGTCGTCGCGGGCGGCGCGCTGGTAGCCGGTGATCGAATAGAGGGTCATGTCGCCCAGGTCGTAGGAGACGCTGGCCGTCGCCCCGAACAGCTTGACGATGTCCTTGCCCTCGAAGCGGTAGTCGCCCTCGTAGAGGTCGCTGCTGGTGTTGGCGTAGCCCAGCACGTTCGTGCACTGGCCCGAGGTGTAGTAGGCCGGCTTGCAGACGGCGTAGCCGAGGCTGGGATCGAAGTCGCCGGCCGCCTCGGGCGTCTGGGCCACCAGCGAGCGGTGATAGGTCCAGATCGAGCCGCCGCGAGACTGGTTCAGGCTCAGCGTCAGGTCGGCGGTCAGCTTGTCGTCGGGCTTGTAACGTAGGGCCAGACGCGTAGCCCAGCGGTTGGCGTCGTTGCCCTTGTTCCCCGTCAGGCGGTTGGTCGTATAGCCGTCGTTCTTGTCGTAGAGGCCGCTGATGCGGAACGACAGGGCGTCGCCGGCGATCGGTCCGCCAAAGCCGCCCTGGGCGTTGATGGCGTTGAAGCGGCCGTACTCGACGGCGATGTCGCCGCCCGGCGTGCTCGAGGGCTTGCGGGTCGTGACGTTGATCGCCCCGCCGGTGGTGTTGCGGCCGTAGAGCGTGCCCTGCGGTCCGCGCAGCACCTCCACCTGTTCCAGGTCGTAGAAGCCGGCCAGCTGGGCCAGCGGCGAAGCCACGTACACCCCGTCCACATAGACGCCGACGGCGCTGGCCGTGCCGGGGTTGAAGTCGTTGACGCCGATGCCGCGGATGAACATGCGCGGGTTGGCGGCGTTGTCGTCGGTCTTGATCTGCAGGCCGGGCGCCAGGCCCGACAGCGCCAGCACGTCGCCGACCCGCTGGTTCTGCAGCTGGGCGCCCGTCATGGCGGTGACCGAGACGGGCACCTCCTGCAGGTTCTCCGCCCGTCTCTGGGCGGTGACGACGATCTCGTCCAACGCGACGGGCGCGGCCTGGTCGGCCGTCTGAGCCCAGGATGAGGTCGCCGACGCCATCATGGCGACGGCGGCGACCCCGGCGAACACTTGCAGCTTGCGCACTACAATCCCCCGCATGTCCGTACGAGGAGGATGCTAGCTATAACTATCGTTTTGGCAAGCGCCGTTCGGCGACTTGTGTTTGCCTATTTCGGGATTGCCCTGGACGGGGCGCCGGCGGTCGTCTCGATCGCGCCGTCGCAGGTCCTGGGCGCGCGCACGGGATTGCAGGCGGCCGCGACGCCGGCGGGCAGGCGCACGGTGTAGTTCCCGGGCAGGCGCGGGTCGGCCCACATGTAGTCGGTCGAGACGTACTGGGCGCCGCTGGCGAGGGCCGCGTCGCGCTGGGCGACGTCGGCGGCGCGGGCGGCCCAGGTGTCGGCGTCGGCGCGGGTGCGCACGATGAAGCCGGCCTTCACGGCCGCGGCGATGCGGTCCTTCTGGGCGATGGGATCGTTGAGCGTCAGGTAGGCGGCGGCCGGCGAGGCCTCGTCGGTGTTGACGAACATCGCCCGGCCTTCCAGCGAGGCGCGGGCGCCGCGATAGATCGCCACCTTGGCCGGCCCCTCGTCGAGGGCGAAGAACACCTTGCCGCGCGCGGCCTCCAGCGTCGGCCAGCCGCCGGCCAGAACCGCCTCGCGCAGGGTGGCCTTCCTGCCCTGCACCAGGTCGGGGGTGATCAGGCGGTCGGGACCGAAGACGCCGCGGATTTCGGCGTCCAGCGCGTCGAAGGTCTTTTCGTCGAAGGGCAGGGGCGTGACGCCGCCCGGCAGGCTGGGCTGGCCCTCCTTGGCGTTGAGCAGGATCAGGATGGGGACGTGGCCTGGATGGGCGTCCGACCAGGCGCGGACCTGCGAGAGGCATTCGACGAAAGTCACGCACGAGGTGCGGAAGTCGACGTCGGGCATGTGCAGGGTCTTGAAGCCGGGGCGAGCCAGGGCCTGCGCCGTCGCCGGCGGCAGGGTCGTTCCGCCGCCCAGGGCGGTCAGGGGCCTGGCGTAGCGGCTTCCCTGCGGGTCGGCGACGACGTCGATCTCCAGCTGGCGGGCGCCGGCGTCGAGCTGCTCGGCAAGCGGGCGATGGGCGTAGTCGAGGGCCAGGACGGGCCGTCCGCGTGCGGCGACCATCGCGGCCAGCTCGGCCGGCGGGATCGCCTGCTTGTAGGAATTGTGGGTGCCGACGGCCACAAGGTCGTTCATCCGCAGCGGCGCCTCAGCGGCCGCCGCCATCGTCATCGCCGCCAACAGGCCCAGCATCGCACGCCCTCCACCCTGAGAAAGGGGGCCTGTCTAGCGACGGCGCATGACGGTTCGACGTCAGGCCTGCGTCACCGCCCTGCGGCCCATTCGCAACAAATACGGGGAAAGTCGAACGCCCGACGTGGGGCTTCATCGGCTCGTTATCAAACTCGTAACACGCGGTCACAATTTCGCCCTAACCGCCCCGCCATCGCGCCGGAGGCCCGCTCTTGGAGGCTCCCGGCGATCCAGTTGCAGGGGGTCTCATGTCCACCACGAAGAAAGCGCTGTCGCTCAGCGCCGCGTCGGCCGTCCTGGCCTTCGCCATGCTCGCCGCGCCGGCCCAGGCCGCCGACATCTCGGCCGATGCGCCGATCGCCACCGCCGCCGATGACGCCGACGCCGTCGAGGCCATCGTCGTCCAGGGCTTCCGCAAGTCGCTGGGCGTGGCCCGCGAGATGAAGCGCGACAGCAGCATCGTCGCCGACGTCATCGTCGCCGAGGACATGGCCAAGTTCCCCGACCTCAACCTCGCCGAGTCGCTGCAGCGCCTGCCCGGCGTGGCCATCAACCGCGAAGCCGGCGAAGGCCGCCGCGTGTCCCTGCGGGGCCTAGGTCCGGACTTCACCCGCGTGCAGCTGAACGGCATGGAAGTGCTGGGCAACGTCGACTCGCCGATGGACAGCCGCGGCCAGACCTCGCGTGACCGGGCGTTCGACTTCAACATCTTCGCCTCGGAACTGTTCTCCAAGATCGACGTGCGCAAGTCGTTCTCGGCCGAGCAGGACGAGGGCGGCATGGCCGGCACCGTCGGCCTCTACACCGCCAAGCCGTTCGAGTATTCGGGCCGCAAGGCCGCGCTGTCGCTGCAGGGTGGCACCAACAGCGCCACCAAGGACTTCCAGCCGCGCGTCGCCGGCATGATCAGCCAGAACTGGGACGACAAGTTCGGCGTCCTGGTCTCGGTCGCCTACTCCAAGCGCCAGGTCGAGGAGCAGGGCTACAACACCTACGGCGCGGGCCAGCAGAAGGCCAACGCCGCCAACGTCGTCAATCTCAGCCCGACCGACGCGGCCAAGGCGCTGGCCGGCGAGCTGATCTTTCAGCGCGGCAACCGTCTTTCGGTGTGGGGCGCCGACAACGAGCGCCTGGGCGTGACGACCGCCCTGCAATGGCGCCCGGTCGAGAGCCTGACCCTCACGCTCGACGGCCTGTACGGCAAGTTCTCCAACGACCGCAGCGAAAACCACCTGGCCACCCGCGCCAGTGTCGGCTCGACCATCCTGGGCGCGGCCACGCCGCACTCGGGCGTGACGACGGCCCCCCCGGTGCTGCGCTCGATCCAGTACGACCAGTACAACACCATCCTCTACGCCGACGTCGCCAACACGGTGTTCGCCACCGAGACCCGTCGCCAGGAGACCGAGAACACCTTCAAGCAGCTGGTCCTGACCGGCGAGTGGGAGGTCTCCGAGAAGCTGAAGGTCGACGGCCACATCGGCCAGGAGACGTCGGACTACGACATCCCGATCTCCGACAAGTTCTACACCGAGGCGTTCGGCGACCTGATCACCGACTACCGCGGCAAGACGGCCAAGAACACCTATGGCTGGAACACCATCGACCCGAATAACTACCGCGCCCACGAGATCGACTTCTCGGCCACCTACCAGACGACCGAACTGAACAACGCCGAGGTCAACCTGGCCTACAAGTTCGACGAGGCCCTGATCCTCAAGGGCGGCCTGTCGTTCCGCGGCTTCAAGAACTCGGGCTACACCCAGACCAACGACGACGTGAACAAGACGCCGTGGGAGAAGGGCACGCTGGATGACCGCGTGACCAACTACTACAAGATCTTCGACAAGCATAAGGACCAGTCGTGGATCATCGTCGACTGGAACAAGGCGCTGGCGCAGTACAACGTCACCCGCACGCTCAGCGCCCCCAAGTCGGTCTATGAGGTCGAGGAAGAGACCAAGGCCGGCTACGTGCAGCTGGACTGGAAGACCGAGCTGGCCGGCATGCGCCTGCGCGGCAACATCGGCGCGCGGGCCTATGACACCGAGCTGACCTCGTCGGGCGTGACCACCCGCACGACGGCGGGCGTGTCCTACAACGTGCCCGCGACGGTGAAGAAGAGCTATTCGGGCGTGCTGCCGGCGTTCAACGCGGTGCTGGAGGTCTCCGACCAGTTCCAGATCCGCGCCGCCGCCGCCCAGAACATCAACCGTCCGGCCCTGGCCGCCTACGCCATGAACGGCACGATCAGCGTCGACGGCTCGACCGTCACGGTCTCGACCGGCAACCCGAACCTCGACCCCTACACCTCCGACGAGTTCGACCTGTCGGCCGAGTGGTACTTCGGCAGCGTCGGCATGCTGACCGCCGGCGTATTCCATAAGAAGATCGACGGCCTGGTCAGCAGCCAGACCGTGACCAACGTGCCCTATTCCAGCACCGGCCTGGCCGAGGGCCTCTATCCGGGCGTGACGGGGTCGACCAACGTCGCCTCCTACACCCGCCAGGTGAACCTCAACGACGCCACCCTGACGGGCCTTGAGCTGAGCGCCCAGAGCGACTTCTTCTTCCTGCCCGGGCCGCTGAAGAACATGGGCGTGGTGGCCAACCTGACCCTGATCGACTCCGAGACGACCAACAAGATCAACACCCTGGACTTCAAGGGCGAGATCTACGGCATGTCCGACGTCAACTCGAACATCACGCTCTACTACGAGACCCCCAAGTGGGGCGGCCGGATGTCGGCCAACTACCGTTCGGACTACACCATCGACAGCGGCGGCTTCGAGGCCACCACCTATGTCGACGCGGCGGCCTTCTACCAGCTGTCGCCGCGCATCCGCCTGACGCTGGACGGGGTGAACCTGACCGACGAGCGCGAGGCCCAGTACAACAGCTTCTGGGTCTACGACACGACCAAGAAGCTGGTGGTCACCCAGCCGGGCGCCCAGCGCCTGTGGAACCACACCAAGAGCGGCCGCACCGTCTTCTTCGGCGCCAACATCCAGTTCTAGGCGCCCGCCAGGACGACCATGGCGCGCCCCGGGGCCTTGCGGCTCCGGGGCGTCGTCGTTTCCGAAGGGCGGTTGCCCGACGGGATGGACTCATTTATATCCGACTGGTCGGTTATAAATGGAGTTGATCATGGGCCGCAGACGCATCGTCGATCGTGACGCCGTGCTCGACGCCGCCGAGGCGGTGGTCGCCCGCGACGGGGCCGCGCGCCTGACGCTGGACGCGGTGGCCGAGCAGGCCGGCATCGGCAAGGCCACGGTGCTGTACGACTTCAAGACCAAGGCGGCGCTGATCGACGCCGTGGTCGAGCGGGCGGTGGCGCGCGACAACGCCTTCAACATCGCCATGGCCCAGAGCCTGGAAGGGGAGGGCGACGCGGTGATCCGCGGGCGGATCCTGGCCGCGGCGACGCCCCTGCCCGACGACTTCCGCGCCGTGGCCCTGAACCTGTGCGCGGCCCTGGCCCAGGACGCGGGCCTGCGCGGCCATATCCAGCAGAACCAGCGCGCGGTGATCACCGCCCTGACCGCCGATGCGGCCAGCCCGCGCGGGGCGCTGCTGGCCTATCTGGCGCTGGAGGGGCTGAAGCTGCTGGAGGCGCTCGACTATCACGCCTGGCCCGCCGATGAGCGGGCTCGGATCCTGCGCGAGATCAACTGGCTGGTGACCGCAAAGCCCGACGGCGAGGCGCCTCTGCCGTCGCCGAAGACGACCTGAAGACTCCCACCTAGGACCTGGAAAGCATGACCTTCAACGAACCCGCCGCCGGCGGGCGCGCGCCCGCGCGCCTGTTTCTCACCGGGGGCAGCGGCTATGTCGGCCGCAACCTCATCCGCCGCCTCGTCGCCGACGGCGTGCAGGTCGTGGCGCTGGCCCGCAGCGCGGCCGCCGTCGAGACCGTCCACGACCTGGGCGCCGAGCCTTTCGAGGGCGACCTCTTCGATCCGCGCCTGGCGGAGGGCATGGCCGGCTGCGACGCCCTGGTCCACGCCGCCGCCGACACCGATCACGGGGCCGGCGTCGAGGCCAGGCTTCAACGGATCAATGTCGAGGGGACCCGCGCGGTGCTGGCCGCGGCAAAGGCGGCGGGCGTGTCGCGCGCGGTGCTGATCAGCACGGAGTCGGTGCTGCTGGGCGGCGCGCCGCTGGTCGGGGCGAGCGAGGACCATCCCTATCCCGCACGTCCGGCCGGGGCCTATTCGAAGACCAAGGGGCGGGCCGAACGCCTGGCGCTTGCGATGAGCGAGCCGGGCTTTGCAGTCATGGCCATGCGGCCGCGCTTCGTCTGGGGGCGCGACGACACCACGGCCCTGCCGCAACTGGCCGACGCCGTGCGTTCGGGCGCCTTCGCCTGGATCGACGGCGGCCGCTACCGCACCTCGACCACCCATGTCGCCAACCTGTGCGAAGGCGTGGCGCTGGCGCTGAAGAACGGCGCCGGCGGGCAGGCCTACTTCATCACCGACGGCGAGCCGGTGGAGTTCCGCGCCTTCGCCACGCGCCTTCTGGCCACCCAGGGCCTGACCGCGCCGGACAAGACCGTTCCGCGCGGCTTGCTGAAGACCATCGCCACGGTCGGCGACGCCCTGGCGGCGATCAGCGGCGGCCGCCTCAAGGGGCCGCTCAGCCGGCAGGTCTACGCCACCTCGGCCGTCGAGGTGACGGTGAGCATCGCCAAGGCCCGCGCGACGCTGGGCTATGCGCCCGTGGTGTCGCGCGAGCAAGGGCTGGCGGAGTTGGCGGGGTAGCACCCCCTCCGGCCCTCCGGGCCACCTCCCCCAGAGGGGGAGAATCTAGTCAGCAAGATGCTCCCCTCTGGGGGAGCTGTCGCGGAGCGACTGAGGGGGTCTGCCCCCGGCCTACCCGAACAACGGCACCGGGCCTCGTCCGCCGCCGTTCCAGGTCGCCCAGTTGGGGAACACGTACGGCATGTCGGCGGGCGAGACGCCGTACCACTGGGCGATGGCGCCGACATACTCCTCGACGGCGATGCTGGGGATCCAGCGGCCGTCGTTGTAGGCGTCCTCGGCCCCGCCGTAGGTGGTGTCGGGATAGCGGCCGTGGACCTTGCGCGAGGCCAGGGCCGCGCCCAGCACCAGGTGGTTGGAACCCCAGGCGTGGTCGGTGCCGGCGTTGGCGTTGGGTTTGTAGACCCGGCCGAAGTCCGACATCGTGAAGGCGGTGACGTTGTTGGCCAGGCCCAGCGCCTTCATGGCGTTGTAGAAAGCCGCCAGAGCCATGGCGAGGTCGGCGTATAGGCTGTTGTGCGACGCGGCCTGGCCGTTGTGGGTGTCGTAGCCGCCCTGGCTGACGAAGAAGGTCTGCTTGGCGTGGCCCAGGGTGTTGCGGGCCTCGATCATCCGCGCCGCCCGCAGCAGCTGGCGCGAGATCTCGCTGGTCAGGGTCGCCCCGGTGGTCGGGTTCTTGAAGTACTGGTCCACGGTCGAGGTCGTGGCGCTGACGATGGTGTTGGCCGTCGCCGCCTGGGCGTAGGCCGACGACATGCCGCGACCGGTGAAGTCGGTCACCGCCCCGAAGGCCGAGGCGTCCGAGAACGCGTTCAGCGCCTGCTGGCGGGCGATCACCGCCGCGTCGGTGCTGGCGGCGTTGTAGCCGTTGCGCGAGATGCCGCCGCTGGACGGCAGGATCAGCGGAGACTTGCGGCTGCCCAGCAGGGCCAGCTGCGAGCCGGCGATCGAGACCAGCGGCGGGATCTCGGCCGCCTCGGCGCGATCCAGGATGCGGCCCATGAACCCGTCGAGGTTCTTTTCGCGCATGCGCATGCCCTGCCACTCGTTCTGCTGGTCCTCGTGGGACATCAGGTTCAGCGGGCGCAGGTCCGGGCGGCTCTGGTAGATGGTCTTGGTCAGCGGCTGGAACAGCGTGCCGGTGTTGAGCACGACGCTGAGCGCGCCCTCGTCCCAGGCGCTCTTCAGCGAGGCCATGGCCGGGTGCAGACCGAACGCCGTGCCGGTCAGCGGCATGAGGGCGTCCTGCTTGACGGCGATGGCCGCGCGCTTGGCGGCGTAGTCGGCGTAACGCTCGTCGTTGGGGATCACCATGTTCCAGGCGTCGTTGCCGCCGAACAGGAAGACCCCGACCATCGCGCGATAGCTGGAGGTGTCGGCGACGGCGGCCGAAACCCCGATCTGGGCGAGGGCGGCGGTGGCGGAGGCGCCGGCGAGCAGCCGGCCGAAATCACGGCGGGAAAGGGTCATGGCTCAGCGGTCGACTTGGAAGTGAGGGGAGGTGGCGACGACGTAGAGGGCGACCTGCGCCCGCTTGCGCGCCTGGACGGCGGGGTCGGTGTGCTTGACGGCGGCCATGGCGCTGGACAGCGCGCTGCGTTGGGCCGCGGTCATGGTCCCGTTGAGGAAAACCAGATCGATGCGCTCGAGCATCCTGGCCTCGTCCGCGGCCAGCGCCTCCCATTGCGGCCAGGGCAGTTCGACGGCGGTCGAGCCCGGGATGGTCGCCTGGGCCTTGAACTCGGTGCGGGTGGCCTCGCCGGCCATGGTCCAGTCCCAGGCCAGGTTGTGGCGGGCGACCATGGTCGAGGTGGTCATCAGCTTGCTGGCCGGGCTCATCTCGCCCGAGCCCAGCGGCAGCGGGAAGTCGTAAGGGTAGAAGTTGAACACCGACGGGGCGCGGAACGGCATCTGCCCCAGGCCCGCGTCGCGATAGTAGAAGGCGTAGCCGTCCGACTTCAGGCCCATGCCGCGGGCCAGGCCGGTCAGGAACAGCACCGGCTCCTTGACCTTGCCGGGCGTGGCCGCCGCGCCGCGCGCCTCGCTGTCGGTGAGGATCGCCTTGATCACCGCCTTCATGTCGCCCCGCACGCCCGCGCCGTTGTCGGCGAAGACGGTCGCGACCCGGCCCACATAGGCTGGCGAAGGGTTGGCCAGGGTCAGCTGCTGGATCAGCCGCTTGGAGATGAAGGGGGCGGTGTTGGGGTGGTTGAAGACGGTGTCGACCACCGTGTCGAGGTTCTGCTGCTGGGTCGCGCCGGCCGGGACCGTCACGTTCAGGAACGTCTTGGCGCCGGTGTCGAACCGCGCGGCGTTGACGATCATCGGCTTGGAGTAGTCGATCTTGGCGTAGTCGGTGATCGGCGCGCCATCCAGGCGGGCGTAGGTCCAGCCGGTCAGCGCGCGGGCCACTTCCTTGACCTCGGCGTTGGAGTAGGTGGCGATCACCGCCCCGTCGGCGCCGGTCTTGGGCGTGCCGTCCATGTTCAGCATCACGGTGCCGATCGAGAACAGCTGCATCAGCTCGCGGGCGTAGTTCTCGTTGGGGGCCGACCTGTTGCTGTCGACCATGTCGAGGAAGTTGCCCATGAACGGGTTCAGGGTCACCTCGCGCAGGATGTCCTTGTAGTTGCCGAAGGCGTTGCCCAGCAGGATCTGGTTGAAGGTCGCCAGGCCGGCGGTGGTGTGCACTTCCAGGTCGGAGGCGACCACGATCTGCGACAGGGCGAAGGCCGTGCGCTGGCGCAGCTGGTCGTCCTTGCCCATGGCGTTGGAATAGAACCGCATGGCCATCGGCAGGGCGCCGAAGTTGTCGCGGTTGCAGTTGTTCAGGTCCGTGCCGGTCAGGTTCTGCGCCGTGCAGAAGTTGGTCGCCACCGGCTTGGCGGCGATGTCGGCGTAGGTGCTGGCGTTCAGGGCGAACTGCTGGTCGATCCAGGCCCCGGCGTTCTTGGCCGCGACGATCTGGTCGATCAGTTCGGGGGTCGGGCCGAAGCTCGCCTGCTTGGCCAGGCGCGAGGCCTCGGCCGCCGAGATCACCACCGGCGGCGGGGTGGTGGGCGTCGTGCCGCCGCCGCCCTGGGGCGTCGACGATCCGCCGCCGCCGCTTCCACCGCCTCCGCAGGCGGACAGAAGAAGGGCCAGGCCGATCCCGGACCCCGAAGCTAGAAGTTTGATACGCATGGCGCAGAAGTCCCCGATCACGCCCGCGGAACGGGCGCGCTGAACGCGAAAACAAAGAAAGGGCGGGCGAAGGGCGTCTCTATCTGTCGATGAAGACGATCTCCCTGACGGCGCGGACGCCGTCCTGGCGGTGAAGCTGGACGAAGACGTCGACGACGCGCTCGACATGGTCGACCACGTCCTGGCGTCGAAGATTGGCGCCGGCCTGCAGGGCCATCAGGGCCAGCTGCTCGACGGCGCCGCGCGGATCGTCGGCGTGCACCGTGGTCATCGAGCCCGGGTGGCCGCTGGAGACGGCGCGCAGGAAGCTGAAGGCCTCGGCCCCGCGCAGCTCGCCCAGGATGATCCGGTCGGGCCGCAGGCGAAGGCTGGCCTGCAGCAGGTCCTCGGTTCCGACCCGGGCCTCGCCCTGCTGCCCGCGCGCGGCCACCAGGCCGACGGCGTTGGGGTGGGCGAGACGGATCTCGGGCGCGTCCTCGATCAGCACCAGGCGCTGGTCGAGCGGGACTTCCTTCAGCAGGGCGTTGAGGAAGGTGGTCTTGCCGGTCGAGGTGCCGCCGCTGACGACGATGTTCTTGCCCGCCCGCACGGCGCCCGACAGGAAGCCGCGCACGTCGCCCGCGTCGAGCAGGGCGCGCAGCGCCGCGTCCGGACGGGATGGCGGCGCGGTCGCGTGGTCGAAGGCGCCGGCGGCCGCGTAGTCGTCGAGCGACAGGTCCGAGACCACGTGCTTGCGGATGGCCATGACGATCCCGCCGCGCGTGGCCGGCGGGGCGACCACCTGCACGCGGGCGCCGTCCGGCAGCACCGCCGACAGCAGGGGATGCTCGCGGCTGACGCCCTGGTGGGCGAGCGCGGCGACCTGGCGGGCCAGCCGCCACAGGTTGGTCTCGTCGAGCTCGGGAACCGCGACGGCGACGACGGCGCCCCCCAGCCGCTCGACCCACAGCTCGCCGGGCCGGTTGACGTAGAGGTCGGTCACCGCCGGATCGGCCAGCCACGGCGCCAGCGGCGCCAGATAGGCCTCCAGATAGACCCCCATGGGAGCGTGATGGGTCACTTGCGGCCCCGCACGCCGGAGAAGTCGAGGTCGCGGGCGACGAAGATCGTCACCGGCGCGCCCTGCGGCGTGGTGATGGTCGGCGAGGTGTTGCCGGCCTTGGCGACGTTGGCGAGGTTGGCCGCTTCCGACATCGAGCCGATGTAGATCTGCGAGTTGGCGCGGGTGTTGCCGACCGCCGCGACGCCGGCGTTCAGCACTGAGGTCAGGATCKATCCGCCGAAGCGGGTGAAGAAGTGGCGGTCGACCTTGCCTTCCAGTCCGCCCCGGCCCAGCGGGTCGGCGGCCGGCGAGCCGATCTGCACCGACACGCCGTCGGGCCGGATCACCCGGGTCCAGATCACGAAGACGCGGCTGGCGCCCAGGGCCAGCCCCGACTTGTACTGGCCGATGACGCGGCTGCCGCGCGGGATCAGCACGGTCGAGCCGTCGAAGCTCTTGACGTCGCGGGTGACCATGGCGCGGGCCAGGCCCGGCAGGTCGGAATTGATCGCCGTCTCCATCACCGCCGGGATCACCGCGCCCTGCGGAATGACGGCGTCGAGGTCCTGCATGGCCGTGGCCTTGGCGGGGGTCGCCTCGTCCAGGCCAGGCCNNNGCCTCGTCCAGGCCGACGCGGTCGGCGAAGCGCTCGTCGGAGCTGAGCGCGGCGGCGCGGCCGGTCTCGCCGGCGGCCGGCGTCGGTGCTCCCAAGGCGGCGGGGCGGGCGCCCCGGTCGCTGAGATCCACCACCAGCGTCGGCGCGCGCCGGCGGCCGGCCTCGTCGACGGGCGCGGCGACCAGCACGGGTTGCGGCGGGGCGAATGCGGCCGGCGGCATGGGCGCAGGGGGCGGCGCGCTGTTGTCGACCGTGAACTGCGGGGCGGGCACGGCGTAGAGCGGGCCCTGCACCTGGGCGACCTTGGCGATGGGCGCGGGCTGGGCGGCGGCGGGCGGGGCGACCGGCTCGTGCTGGCGGGCGTCGGCCCGGTGGCTGGACAGCCAGGCGAAAACGGCCACGCCGAACACGCCGAAACCGGCCATGACCGCGAGATTGGAGACCCCGCCGCCCTTGCCGACGACGGGGCGGGCCTGGGCGTCGGCCGCGGCCAGGTCGTCCTGGACCTGCGCGGTCAGGCGCGGATCGATGTCGTGGGTCATCGGGCCTTCCCCTGGGCTTGCCAGGCGCCGTTGACGACGGTGGCGCTGGCCTTGTCGCTGCGCAGCACGAAGCGCGGGGCCAACTGGTCGACGACCAGGTAGCCGTCCTTGACCACGGCGTTGGCCAGGCCTTCGACGCCGTCGGCGCCGATGACGAAGATGGCCGGCAGGTCGGCCTGCTGGGGCCAGGCGAAATAGGTGGCGCGGCCGTCGTCGAACACCCGCGTCGGCGCAAGTGCGCCCGCGCCCTTGATCGTGTAGGCGGCGTTGAGCGGCGCCTCCGCCATCGCGGGCCTGGCCGGCGGCGCGGCGACCTCGACCGGAACCGACGGATAGCGGAAGCGCACCACATACGCCGCCTCGGCCGCGCTCGCCGGCGCGATCACCAGTTCGAAGACGTAGCGGCGGCGGTCGGTGACCACGGTCATGTTGGTGGCCGGGGCGCGGTCGACCGGCTTGAGGAACAGCAGGGTGGCGCGCTTGTTGGGCGTGACCTGCCAGCCCAGGGCGTCGCCGATCGAGACGTTCTCGATCCGCTCGTCGGGGGCGAACTCCAGCATGGTCTGGAAGCCCATCACGCCGACCAGCCGGTGAACCTGGTCGGGGTCGTAGGGCAGGGTGCGGATGCGCGGGTCGGCCGGCTTGGACGCCGCCGCCGGGGCGGCGGTCTGGGCCAGGGCCGGGGCGGCCAGGCCACAGGCGAGCGACAGGGCCAGAAGCGAGCGCTTCACGGGCGAAACTCCGGAACGGGTAAGCGGGGTCACTGGTCTCTCCGGGCTCCGGAGGCGGTGCGGCGGGGCGAGGCCGGGCGGCGATAGCTGGCGCCCAGCGGGACGGCGGCGGCCGGGGCGGTGGTCGGGCCGGTCGCGGGCGCGGCGGCCGAGCGATCGGACACCACCACCAGGCGGCGCGGGCCGGCGGGCGAGGACGCAGCGGCGGCGCTGGCGGACTGTTCTTCTCGCCGGGCAAGGCTGACGGCGGCGGCGGCCAGGTGGGCGGCGCGCGAGGGCGGCTCGAGCGGCATGGCGTAGGAGCCGCCGCTCGTGATCGACGGCGCGGCGGAGGCCTCGCCGGCCGGCCGTTCGCGCGGCAGGCGCAGGCCGGCCACGATCACGCACACCGCGATGGTCGCGGCGACCAGCACGACGGCGAAGACCAGGCTCAGCACCAGCACCGTGACGGCCGGACCCATGTCGAGCTCGGCGAACTGCTGGGCGTCCTTCATGGCCGCCAGGGCTTTCAGGGACGGAGCCATCATCGCCAGTTCCAGCGACAGGGCCAGGGTGGCGATCATCGGCAGGATCGAGAGCGCGATCATCGCCTTCAGCCAGCCCTCGACGAGGCCGCGGGTGGTCTCGAACAGCAGCAGGCCGGCGACGATGGGGGCCAGCGCCAGCAGCACCGACAGCACCACCTTGCAGGCCAGGACGACACCCAGGCTGGTCAGCAGCGTCACCAGGCCGCCGAGATTGGCGGCGAAGGCCGCGAAGCCTGGGCCGCCCTGCAGCGCCGCGTCGCGGGCGCCGGCCCTGGTCGCGAAGTGCTGGGCCGCCTCCTGCAGCGCGTCGAAGGCGAACTGCAGGCGGGCATAGGGATCAAGCTTGCCGGCGCCGCCCCCGTCCAGCTGGGCCAGCAGCAGGCTTCCGATCTCGGCCGGGGCCTTGAACAGCAGGTCGTAGACCAGGGTCTCCAGCAGCGCCCAGTTGGTGGCCAGCGCCACGACCAGGGCCAGCTTCACGGCCGCGATGGTGGCGTCGCCGATGCGCAAGGTTCCCCGGCCCAGCACCAGCCGGTAGCCCATGAAGGCCACGTACAGGGTCATCAGCACGGTCAGCAGGGTCGAGACCGGCGAGCCGGGCGCCGACAGGGCCGCATAGCCGGCCTGGGCCAGGCCATGCACCTGGCAGTCGACCGAGCCGATCAGGCCCTGGACCAGGGGGGCGTCGGCGGCGGGGCAGGAGACCGGGGTCATGCGGCCTCCTTCAGCAGCTTGGCCATCCACGCCTCGGGCGCGTCGCCCAGCCGTTCGCGCAGGGCGTCGAGGCGGCGCACGGTGCTCTCGCGACCCGACAGCACCGTCAGCAGCTCGGGCGAGCCGGACAGGTTCAGGCGGGCCACGACGCTGTCGGTTCCGTGCTTGATCAGGAAGCAGCGGGCGGTGTCGGGCAGGCTGCGGACCAGCTCGAACTCGTGCTCGGTCAGGCCGAAGCCCTGGCAGTAGTCTCGGGCCTGGGCCTTGGGGTTGGCCATGAAGATCTGGGTGGCGGCCTGCTCGACGATGGCGCTGGCGATGCGGCTTTCCAGGGCGTCCTGGGCCGACTGGGTGGCGAAGCCCACCAGGCCGTTGCGCTTGCGCAGGGTCTTTTCCCAGTCCTTGATCCGGGCCACGAAGACGTCGTCGTCCAGCGCCTTCCAGCCCTCGTCGACGACGATCAGGGTGGGATGGCCGTCCAGGCGCTGCTCCACGCGGTGGAACAGGTACATCATGGCGGGGGTGCGTAAGCCCGGATCGTCCAGCAGCTGGGTCATGTCGAAGCCCAGGGTGGCGGCCGAAAGATCCAGGCCGTCCTGGGCGTTGTCGAACAGCCAGGCGTGCTCGCCCGCGCCATGCCAGGGCGCCAGGCGCGCCGAGATGTCGGCGGCGTCCGGACGCCGCGCGCCCTTGAACAGCTCGGCGAAGAACCGCAGGCGGCGCAGGCGCGGCGCCTGGTCGTAGTTGGCGTCGACGGCGTCCTTGATGCGGGCCAGGTCGTCGGGCGTCAGGGTCTCGCCGGGTTGGCAGACCAGCCGCGCGACCCAGTCGGCGATGAAGCGGCGGTTGGCCGGGGTGTCTTCCAGCGCCAGCGGGTTGAAGCCCGTGGCCTGGCCGGGCCGCAGCACCTCGTAGCGGCCGCCGATGGCGCGCAGGAAGATCTCAGCGCCCCGGTCCTTGTCGAAGAAGACCGTGCGCGGTTGGTACTTCTGGGCCTGGGCCAGGAGGAAGTTCAGCACCACGGTCTTGCCCGAGCCCGACGGCCCGATGATCGTGAAGTTGCCGAGATCGCCCTTGTGGAAGTTGAAGTGGTAGGGGCCGGCCGAGGTGGTCTCCAGCAGCGTCACCGCCGGGCCCCAGTGGTTGCCCAGGGCCTTGCCGACCGGGAAGTTGTGGCCGCTGGCGAAGCCCGCGAAATTGGCCGTCGAGATCAGCGCCCGGCGCGCGACGTCCTTGAAGGCGCCCGGAAACTGCGCCCAGAAGGCGGGCTCCAGGTTGACGTCCTCGCGCACGGCGATGGCGCCCATCTCGGTGAAGGCGCTCATCACCTCGGCGGTCGACAGGTCCAGAGCGTCCAGGCTGCGCCCGCGCACCAGCACCGACAGGTGATGTTCGCCAAAGGCCGCGCGGCCGCTGACCACGTCGTCCTTGGCGCGGATCAGGTCGGCCTTGACGCTGATCGCGTCGTCGTCGGCCGCGCGCATGCGGCGCAAGGCCAGGTTCATGCGGTCCAGCGTCGGCTGGCGGTCGACGAAGCCGAAGCTCTGGGTGACCACCATCTCGCACGGCAGGCGCAGCAGGTCGTCCAGCATCCCCGGCGTGGTCTGGGCGGGGTAGTCCTTGACCGAGACGATGGCCCCGAAGTCGCGCGAAAGGGCGCCGGCGCGCGACAGCTCCAGCGTCTCGTGGCCGAAGCTGACCCGGCGATAGGGCAGGTACTCGCCGACGTCGCCCTGCGGCGCCAGCACCGGGCGCATCTCGCCGTTATAGAGGCAGGACAGGAACTCCAGCGGCTCGGAGCAGGCGCCGTGCGCGCCGTCGTACTGGGAAAGCACCCGCGCGCCATAGGGCGCCAGGGCTGAGACCAGGCCGTCGCGGGCGGCGTCCAGTTCGCGGCGGTCCAGCGCCTTCTGGCCGTCGGTCTGGGCCGGGCCCCTGGCCAGGCGCAGGGCCTTGTCGATCAGCCCGCCCTGGCCCTGCAGCGGCCGGCGGACGATCGTCAGGAAGAGGTCGTTGACGTAGAGCCGGCGGCCGGCGAGGCGCGCGCTCCACTCGGCGTCGAGCCGGGCGCTGAAGTCGTCAGCGAACTCGCCCTCGGCGCCGACCCGCGCCTCGCGGCGGATGATGTGGTGGTAGACGGCGAAGCGCGAACTGGCGAGGCCCCGCAGCATCACGTCGCGCACGGCCTTGCGATAGTTCAGGGTCTCGCTGTCGGCCGTCTCGAACGGCAGGCCGGCCAGGTGGATGACCTGCATCAAGAGACCGTCGCGGGTCTCGATCGTGCGCTCGTCCAGCAGCCGGGCGTAGGGCAGGCGCTTGCCGGCCGAGGCCTCGCGGCTCGCCTTGGGCTTCACGGTTGGTAGCTGTTGCATCGCCAGGCCCGGAAATTGGGTACGCGGGGGCAGCGGCTGACCTTGGTCAGCCACAGGTCGAAGATGCGGGGCTCGCGCAGGCAGGCCGCGTAGCCGATCGCGTGGATCACCAGGGCGGCGAGCAGGGCCCAGAACGACTTGGTGATCAGGAAGAGCTCGGTCGTGACCACGCCGTTGACGACGAAGTAGCTGTAGGTCACGCCGGCGAACATCTGGGGCCGGGTCAGGGCCCCGAACACCACGTCGCGATCGAGGGGAGCGGCCATCGGCTGTTACGCGCCCGCCGCCGTGCGGATGCCGCTGACGATGGTCGTCGCGCCGAACAGGATGAAGCAGCCCAGGATGACGGTCGCGCCGTAGCGCCAGTTCATGCGGCCGGTCAGCATCATGAAGCCGACGGCGGCCACCGCCATCACCGCAACGGCGGTGGCGACGTTGCCCAGCAGCGTGCCCTGCAGCCACATCACGCCTGACAGCACCGCCGACGAGCCCTGCGGGTCGGCCTGAACGGCCTGGGCATGGGCCTGGCCGGCGGCGGCGAGAAGGGCGCTCGCCAGGGCGGCGGCGCGGACGTTTACGAGTTTACGCATCAGTTGGAGGCTCCGAGGGCGGGAACGGCGAAGGCGGCGCCCGACACGGCCATGCGGCCGAGGATCGAGGTCACGTAGGCTTGGGTTTCGGCGTAGGGCGGCACGCCGCCGTGCTTGAGGACGGCGCCGGGACCGGCGTTGTAGGCGGCCAGGGCCAGCTTCACGTCGCCGCCGAAGCGGGTGAGCATCTGGCGCAGGTACATCGCCCCGCCGCGCACGTTCTGGGCCATGTCGGAAGGGTCCACGCCCAGGTCGCGTGCCGTGGCCGGCATCAGCTGCATGACGCCCAGGGCGCCCTTGCGCGAGCGGGCGGTGGGCTTGAAGCGGCTTTCGCGCCAGGCGACGGCTTCGACCAGCTTGGGATCCAGCGCATAGGCGGCGGCCGCGGCGGCGATCTCGCGGCGGACCTCCTCGTGGCCGGCCTCCATGACCGGCGCCAGCGGCGGCGCGATCGCCTCGACGGCCTCGTCGGTGTAGACGGCCGGGCCCTCGAAGCGCGTGACCTCGCCTTCGTCGCCGATCTCCAGAACCTGGGCGGCGGCCAGGCCGGGCGCGGCGAGGGCGGCGAGCAGGCAGCAGGTCGCTATGGCCGCCAAGCCCATGGCCTGGCGTGCGAAGTCGAACGTCATCGACGCTCCCCCGATCAGCTGTGGTTAAACGATATGCTTAATCGATGTGTATAGGGCGCGTCTGAATCGCGTAATGCGTCAGGACAGCGCATCGGTAACCAGTTATTTGTGTCGGGAAATCTACGTTCTTCGTCTCGCAAGCTTAAGCTTGGCGAAGTATTGAGTGGATATACTTAAGCTGCCTGCTCGATCGCCGTCGTCGAGCTGTCACGCGTTTGTCGTTTGCCGGTGGCATGGCCGGGCCATGTCCCTCTCGGTTTCCAGCCTGCGTCTCGAGCCGCCCGGCGAAGAGCGCTTCGAGGCGCTGACCCGGCGTCTGCGCGCTCCGCTGCTCAGCTACTTCACCCGTCGCACGGGCTCGCGCGTCGAAGGCGAGGAACTGGTCCAGGACCTGTTCGTGCGGCTGTTGCGGCGGAGGGGGCTGATGACGCTGGAGAACGTCGACGGCTATGTCTTCGAGGCCGCCGCCAACCTGCTGCGCGACAAGGCCCGTCGCGATCGCGCCCGGCTGGAGGGCGGTCCGGTCGACCTGGAGCGCATGGATCCGGTCGACGACCTGCCCGGCGCCGAGCAGGTGGTGGGCGGACGCCAGAACCTGGCCCGCATCCGCGCGGCCCTGAAGTCGCTGCCGCCGCGCGCGCGCACGATCGTCATCCTGCGCCGCTTCGAGGACATGAGCCACGCCCAGATCGCCGCGCGCCTGCGCATCTCGGTCAGCGCCGTGGAGAAGCACCTGGCCCGCTCGATGGCCGTGCTGCGCGACGCCCTGCGGGAGGACGCCTGATGGTCCGTCCCCGCAAGCCCGGCGAGGCCGCCGCAGACTGGTTCGCCAAGGCCGAGGACGATCGCATGGCGGCAGGCGAGCGCCGTGCCTTCGACGCCTGGATGGCCGACGCCGACAACGCCCGCGCCTATCGCGACGTGGAAGACGCCTGGGACGTCCTGGGCGAGGCCGGCGGCGACCGCGAACTGCTGCGCATGCGCTCGGCGGCGCTGCGGGCGGCGTCCGGGCCCAGCCGGCGGGCGGTGTTCGGCATGGCTGGCGCGGTGATCGCGGCGGCGGGCGCCGGCGGCGTGGGCCTGATGATGGCGGGCGCGGCCCAGGCGACGATCCGCACAGGCGTCGGCGAGCGCCTGACCGCGCCGCTGCCCGACGGCTCGCGCGTGACCCTGGCGCCGCTGTCGAAGATCCGCGTGAAGTTCACCTCGACGCTGCGTTCGGTTCGGCTCGACGAGGGGCAGGCCTATTTCGAGGCGCGCGCCGCCAGCGAACGTCCCTTCCGCGTCACGGCCGGCGATCAGGTCGCCGAGAGCCCGGGCGGGCGCTTCCAGGTGACCCTGGGCGAGGGCGGATCGCAGATCCTGCTGGAGGAGGGGGCCTTGCGCGTGGCGGCCGACGGCGCGACCGCGCGCCGGGTCGACGCCGGCCAGATGCTGTCGGGGCCGGCCTCGGCGCCGCGCGTCGCCGCGGCCGATCTGGAAGGGCTGACAGCCTGGCGCAGCGGCCGGCTGGTGTTCGACGACGAGGCGCTCAGCGAGGTGGTCGCCGCCTTCAATCGCTACTCCGCCGACCAGCTGGTGCTCGGCCGGCCCGACCTGGGCGCGATCCGCGTCTCGGGCTCGTTCCGCTACGACGGCGCGCGCGAGTTCGCCGGCGCCATGCAGGCGGCCTTCGGGCTGCGGGTGCGGCAGGTGGACCAGGCGACGTGGCGGATCGAGCCGGGGACGTCGGGCTGACGCGTGGTCGCCGCGCTAGGTGGCCGGGGTCACCGGCGATTGGGCGGACCTATGTCGCGTTCGCAGCGGGTCTTGTTGGCGTTTTCAGGGCAAGGCAGGTCGCAGTTCTTGGCCTGCGAGCACGCCGCCTCCGCTACCGAACGGCCGGAAGCGCTCCAATCAAAGCTCGCGGCGCAGCCCCCAAGAGCGATGCTGGTCGCCAGCAGGGCCATCGTAAACGCTTTCACCTGACATCCCCCGCTTGGCCGCGTCGTGCGCGCATTGATTGTGGCGCGGCTATAAATCTATCAGTCGGAGAGCTTGGCGGTGCTGTCAATGCTCGGCGATGGCCGAGAGGCCTCACCCCGCCATCCGTGAAATTTCTGCGACGGGATGAGGGTTCGTCCGCGGGGGCGGTTCCTGGAGTCGATCGGTCAGGGGCCGGCGGCTGTTTAGGACGATATCGATGACGAGCTTCTCTTCGCGCGCCCGGATGTTCCGGCAGGGGCTGCTGGCCTGCTGCGCGCTCGCGGCCTTCGGCGCGGCTTCCCCGGTCCTGGCGCAAGGCGCGACGCCGACGGCCTACAGCCTGGCCGCCCAGCCGCTGGAACTGGCCCTGCCGGCCTTCGCCCGCCAGGCCGACGTGCAGGTGCTGTACGCGCCGGCCCTGGTGCGCGGCAAGCGCGCGGCGCCCGTCGCCGGCGCCCGCACGCCCGCCGAGGCCCTGGAGCGGATGCTGGCCGGCACCGGCCTGAAGGCCGTGGTCACGGGCGAGCGCACCTTCACCATCGCCGCCGAGGACCGGCCCGAGGTCAGCCAGCTGGAAGAGGTGGTGGTCACCGCCCAGAAGCGCTCGGCCGCCATCGAGGACGTGCCCATGGCCGTGGCGGTGGTCGACGGCGCCGACGCCTCGCGCCGGGGGATCACCAATGTCGTGGACCTGGTCGACGAGGTCGCCGGCCTGTCGGTGAACTACGCCTTCGGCGGCACCAATTACGGTCTGCTCAGCATCCGCGGCATCGGCGGGGCCGACGACTACAAGCCCAACGGCAACCCGTCGGTGGCCCTGCATGTCGACGGCGTCTACCAGACCTCGAACGCCTATCTGGGCATGCCGCTGTTCGACCTCGACCGGGTCGAGGTGCTGAAAGGTCCGCAGGGCACGCTCTACGGGCGCAACACCACGGCCGGCGTGATCAACGCCATCACCCGCGGCCCCGGCAAGGAGGTCGAGGGCTCGGCCCGCCTGGAGTACGGATCCTACGACTACACCGAGTTCGAGGCCTCGGTCGGCGGCCCGGTGGGCGACAATGTCGGCGTGCGCCTGGCGGTGCTGGCCCAGAACGGCGGCGGCTTCATGGACGGCGCGGGCGCGGGCCTGCTGGCCGGCTATCGCCCGTCGGTGCGCGGCGTCGTGCAGACCCAGGTTCCGCCCCTGGCCGATCCGGGCCGTCGCGAGGGCTTCGGCGACAAGGACCTGTTCGCCGCCCGCGCCACGATCGATTTCGCCCTGGCGCCCGAGACCGACCTGACCGTCAAGCTGTTCGGCAGCCGCGATCGCGGCGACACCCGCCAGTACGACCGCATCGCCCGCAGCCGCGACGCCACCCTGGCCAACGTCGGCGAGAACGAGGACCCCTACGAGTTCTATTCGAGCGGCTATCCGACCCACGAGATCGACATCTACGGCGGCTCGGCCACGCTGGCCCATCGCGTGAAGGAGAACCTCAACTTCACCGCTGTCGGCGGCTGGCAGGGCTCCAAGCGCTCGGTGCAGGGCAATGGCGACGGCTCGCCCTATCCGGCCTCGTACTTCGACGCCGACGAGAAGCTGAGCCAGGCTTCGCTGGAACTGCGCCTGGCCGACGACACCGGCGGCAAGGTCGACTGGATCGCCGGCGCCTTCTACGTCACCGACGAGGTCAAGTTCGACACCAACTGGATCAGCTATTCGGCGCTGACCATCTACGACAACCTGCACAAGCAGAAGCGCACCAGCATGGCGCTGTTCGGCCAGGTCGACTATCGGCCGATCGACCGGCTGCAGCTGTCGGCGGGCCTGCGCTACACGCGCGACGACGCCGACTATCAGGGCAGGAACGTCGACCGCAATCCGTGGGGGATCAGCACCTTCACGACCACCTTCGCCACCACCAACCCGTTCTCGTGGGACGAGACCTTCGAGGACGACAACGTCTCGGGCCGGCTGACCGCCAAGTACGAGTTCACGCCCGACCTCAACGTCTTCGTCTCGGCCGGCACCGGCTATCGCGGCGGCGGCTTCGACGGCACCTCGATCTTCACCGTCGCCGAGACCAAGCCCTTCGCCTCCGAGACGGTCATCGCCTACGAGACCGGCCTGCGCTGGTCGACCTCGCGGGTGCGGGTGTCGCTGGACGCCTTCCGCTACCGCTTCAGCGAACTGCAGGCGACCACGCGCCTGGCCAACGACACCAACGGCCGCGCCAATGTGGGCAAGGCCCGCAGCGACGGTTTCGAGGCGGCGGTCAGCGCCCAGCTCTTCCGCAGCGAGCGCCAGGTCCTGCAGCTGGACGCCAACGCCACCTGGCTGGACACCGAGATCCTGTCGTTCAGTTCCAACCGCGTGGCCGACGTGCTGCAGACGGTGGGCGACCCGCTGCCAGGCGCGCCCGACGTCTCGGCGACCCTGGCCTTGAACCACCAGCTGTTCCTGCAGGGCGGCTTTGGCCTGCGCAGCCGCCTGGGCGTCACCCATCACGGCGAGGAGAGCAACCGCCTCAACGCCCTGCCGGGCAACACCGCCAAGGCCTACACCCTGGTCAACGCCCGGGTGGAGCTGGCCACGCCGTCGAACTGGACGCTCTACGCCTACGGCAAGAACATCACCGACGAGGTCTATTTCCCCGAGCTGAACGGCGCCGCCCGCCTGGTGGGCGCGCCGGCCACCTGGGGCGTGGGCGCGCGGTTCGACTTCTGATCTGAGCCTGGAGAGAGGTCCGCCATGTCCCGTCTCACCCGTCGCGGTCTCGTCGTCGCCTCGGCCGCCCTGGCCCTGGCGCGCGCCGACGCCGTGCTGGGCCTGGAGATGGAGCGCAGGGCGGGCCTTGATCCCTTCGCGCTGGGCGTCGCCAGCGGCGATCCAGCGCTGGACGGCTTCGTGCTGTGGACGCGGCTCAGCGACCACGGCGCGCCGCTGGATGCTCCGTCCGTGCCGGTGACCTACGAGGTGGCCGAGGACGAGGCCTTCGTCCGCATCGTGCGGCGGGGCAGGCGGGCGGCCGCGCCCAGCCTCGCCCACGCCGTGCACATTGAGATCACCGGCCTGCGTCCCGGCCGGCCCTACTGGTACAGGTTCCACGCGCTGGGCGCGGTCAGTCCCGTCGGGCGCACGGCCACCGCGCCGCGCCGGGCGCAGCGGGCGAGGCTGGCGGTCAGCTCCTGCCAGCACTTCGAACTGCGCTGGTTTTCCGCCTATCGCGACCTGGTCGCCGCAGAGCCCGACCTCGTCGTCCAGCTGGGCGACTACATCTACGAGAACAGCTACGCGCAGTTTCCCAAGGTCCGCGCCTTCGATGGGGCCGAGCCCACGGACCTTGCCGGCTATCGCCGCCGCCACGCCCTCTACAAGTCCGATCCCGACCTGCGCGAGGCTCACCGGGTCGCGCCCTGGGCCGTCACCTGGGACGACCACGAGGTCGAAAACGACTATGCGGACCTGGCCAATCTGAAGGCGCTGGAGGCGCCGGTCTTTTCCCGTCGCCGGGCGGCCGCCTACCAGGCCTATTTCGAGCACATGCCGGTGCGGCCCAGCCTGTGGGCGCGACCGGACGGTCCGCGCCTGCATCGCCGGCTGGCCTGGGGCGATCTCGTCGGCCTGCCGATCCTCGACGGCCGCCAGCACCGTTCGGTCCAGGCCTGCAACGCCCCGCGCCAGGCGGGCAATCGGCCTCGCCGCGACTGCGCCGAACTCGAAGCGGCCGGCCGCACCATGCTGGGCGCGGCCCAGGAAGCCTGGCTGGCCGAGAGCTTGAAACACGAGACCGCCCGCTGGACGTTGCTGGCCCAGCAGACCCCGGTCGCGCCGATCCAGACGCCCGAAGGCGTGATGTCCGACCAGTGGGACGGCTATCCCGCCGCTCGCCGCCGCTTGCTCGCGGGCCTGGCCCAGCCGGCCGTGCGCAACGCCGTTACCCTGGGCGGCGACATCCACGCCTTCCTGGTCGCCGACCTGCACGCCGTTCCCGAGCGGCCCGAGACGCCCGTGGTCGCCACCGAGCTGGTCACCACCTGCCTGGCCGCCAGCCACGCGCCGCGCGCCCGCTATGGCCAGGCCATGGCGCGCAATCCGCACCTGAGGTTCGCCGACATCGAGCAGTCGGGCTACCTGCTGCTGGACGCGCGGCCGGACCGCCTGGAGGTCGACCTGCGCGCGGTTTCCGACCAGGCCGATCCGAACGCGACGACCGCCAGTCTCGCCCGCTTCGTCGTCGAGGACGGCCGCCCGGGCGCGCTGAAGGCTTAAGGTCCGTCCGCTCGCTGTGCGAACGCTCGTCGCGGGACGGATGACGGTCGGCTCCGGCGCGCCGACAGTGTCCGATCGCATGGCGGTTCCGTGCGGTCGGGGAGGGGGCGATGGGCGGCTTCAGTTACGGCTTTCATCACGGCGGGGTCAGCGTTCCCGACCTCGACGCCGCGGTGGACTGGTACGGGCGCGTTCTCGGTTTCCAGCTGGAGCGGCGCTTTGCGATTCCCACGATCCCGGCGCAGGTGGCGATGATCGCCAACGGCGACCTGCGGATCGAGCTGTTCGAGGTGCCCGGCGCCGCACCGCTGCCGGACGCGCGCCGGATCCCGGACCGCGACGTCCACACCCACGGCTTCAAGCACGTGGCCTTCGTGGCGCAGGACGTGCCCGCCCTGGTCGAGGAGCTGAAGGCCCGCGGGGCCGACATCGTCTGGCTGAAGGTCATGCCGCACGGCACGGCCTGCTTCATCCGCGACCTGGCCGGCAACCTGATCGAGTTCGTGCAGGGGCCGGTCCCGACCGGCGAGGCGGGACGCCTGTAGCGCCTCAAGCGCTGCCTAAGCTTTTGGATCTCGCCGCATTTTTTGGAGTGTGGTGGGGACCCAGACTTCCATCTGGGTCCCCGTGGTGCCGCCGGGCAGGATTGAACTGCCGACCTCAGCCTTACCAAGGATGCGCTCTACCACTGAGCTACGGCGGCGGCGAGGAGGGGCGTATAGCCAACGATTTCCGGGATTGAAAGCCCAAATCGTGTTGACCAAGCCTCTGACGCAATTCACCTGTGGAAACATGAGTCAGTCATCGAAGCCAAACCCCAGTCAGGACAAGGAAAAAGCCGATCGCGAGGCGCGTTTGGCCCAAGCCCTGCGAACCAACCTTCGCCGTCGCAAGGCGCCCGCCAGCGCGTCGGCCAAGCCGGAATCGTCCTCGCAGGGCGACGAGTAGGGGAATCGGCGCGGCCTCTTGCATGCCCACTTGCAAGCGTTAGAACCGCGACCTCACATGTTACCCGCGCGAAGGACGGTTTTTCGCGCGTTCGAGGGATTTTCATTGGATCGCATCGCCATCACCGGCGGCGCGCAGCTGAACGGGACCATCCCCGTCAGCGGCGCCAAGAACTCGGCCATCAAGCTGATGGCCGCCAGCCTGCTCACGGACGAGCCGCTGCGCCTGACCAACATGCCGCGCCTGGCCGACACGCGATTCCTCGGCAAGCTGCTGACGCGCCTGGGCGTGTCGGTCACCGAAAGCGACGGTCCCGACGGCCAGCAGACCATCCTGCACGCGCCGGAGATCACTAGCGGTTTCGCGCCCTACGATCTGGTGCGCCAGATGCGCGCCTCGTTCAACGTGCTGGGCCCGCTGGTCGCCCGCTCGGGCCAGGCCAAGGTTTCCCTGCCCGGCGGCTGCACGATCGGCGCGCGTCCCGTGGACCTGCACCTGCAGGCCCTGGAAGCCCTGGGCGCCAAGATCGACCTGCATGAAGGCTACGTCTACGCCCAGGCCCCGCGCGGCCTGAAGGGCGCCGAGATCAGCTTCCCGATCGTGTCGGTCGGCGCCACCGAGCACGCCATGCTGGCCGCCGTGCTGGCCGACGGCGTGACGGTGATCAAGAACGCCGCCTGCGAGCCGGAACTGGTCGACCTGCAGGAATGCCTCAACGCCATGGGCGCCAAGGTCGAGGGCGCGGGCACGCCCACGGTCACCATCACCGGCGTCGCCCGCCTGAAGGGCGCGACCCACGCGGTGATCCCCGACCGCATCGAGATGGGCACCTACGCCGTCGCCGCCGCCATGGCCGGCGGTGAAGTGCGCCTGACCAACGCCCGTCCCGAACTGATCGAGAGCCTGTCGGTCAAGCTCGAGGAGGCCGGCGCCACGGTGGTCCGCACCGAGGACGGCGTCATCGTCAAGCGCAACGGCTCGCGCCTCAACGCGGTCGATATCGAGACCGCGCCGTTCCCCGGCTTCGCCACCGACCTGCAGGCCCAGTTCATGGCCCTGATGACCACGGCGAACGGCGAGAGCCACATCCGCGAGACCATCTTCGAAAACCGCTTCATGCACGCTCCCGAGCTGATGCGCCTGGGCGCCGACATCTCGGTGCACGGCGGCGAGGCCCGCGTGCGCGGCGTGGCCCAGCTGGAAGGCGCCGAGGTGATGGCCACCGATCTTCGGGCGTCCGTCAGCCTGGTGATCGCCGGCCTGGTCGCCCGCGGCGAGACCGTGGTGTCGCGCATCTATCACCTGGATCGCGGTTTCGAGCGGCTGGAAGAGAAGCTGGGCGCCTGCGGGGCCCAGGTGCGTCGCATCAAGGGCGACGGCGAGCCGGAGCTTTAAGCCATGAGCGCCGCCCCCCTTCGCCTGCTGGCCCAGGAGCCCGCCGACCTCGAGGTGGTCTCGGCCGCCCTGCAGGACGCCGTGGCCAAGATCGGCGACATCCGCTGGGACGCCGGCGCGCGCACCCTGACCCTGGCCTGCAACCGTTTCCGCTGGGAAGCGGGCAAGGGCCGGGGCAAGGGCGGCGAGCGCGTGCGCTCGGCCCTGCAGCTGGGCGACGTCACCGGCGTCCAGGCCCGCAACCTGCGCCGCGACGCCAAGCAGGCGGTCGTCGAGCTGCTGTCGATCGGCTTCGAGCCGGGGCAGGAGGCGCCGGGCGGCACGGTGCTGCTGACCTTCGCCGGCGGCGGCGACCTGAAGGTCGCCGTCGACTGCATCGAGGTGGTGCTGGCCGACATGTCCGAACCCTGGGCCACCCCGCGCAAGCCGGGCCACGAGGGCTGAGGACGAGGCCGACCGCCCGTCGTTCCCGCCTCCCTTTCTCCTCCCGTCATTCCCGCCCTTGTGGCGGGAAGCCCTCTGTCAGCCGCAAGTGAGCGTGCGGCGGCGTGCTCAGCACGCCGCTAGCGTCGCCCGTGCGAGCGGAACCAGGGGTTCCCGCCACAAGGGCGGGAATGACGGGAGTGAAGAGGAGCTGGAGCTTGACGCGTTAACCAACCAAGCTTCTGATTTCCAAACATTTCAAATCGCATCGAGCCTGATACAACTCGCCGAAGTTGAATCGAGGTCGAGTGCGTGATGACCAGGATCGGGTCGCAGGGCTACGCCGCCGCCTATGCCTATGCGGGGGCGACGAACACCCAGACGGGAACCGCCGCCCAGCAGCAGGCCAAGGCCGCCGAAGCCGCCAGGACGGGGGCGTCCAGCGTCAGCGTCACCCTGTCGGCGGAAGCGCAGGCGGCGCTCGCCGCCAAGACCGACGGCCGCGACCTGGGCACCGTCGTTTCCGACGCCCGCAAGAGCCTCGACGCCCTGCTGTCGGCCGCCAAGGCGACCAGCGCGCTGAAGGACGGCAAGGCCACGATCGACGTCTCGGGTTTGGATCGCCGGGCCCTCTACGCCATCGCCTCCAACCAGGGCGGAAGCTTTCCGATCGAGGAGCAGGTGGTCGCCAGCCTGCAGCTTCAATCAGGCCAGAACGCGGCCCTGGCCGGCCCCGCCGCCGACGCCCGGGTCACCGGCGATTATGCCGGCCTCTACAAGGCCGCCCTGACCCGCCACGAGGGCGCCGGGACCGAGGAGAAGGCCACGCTGAAGTGGCAGAACGAAAAGGCCGCGCTGGTCGAGGGCCTGCGCCAGGCCACGGCCAAGCCGGGAACCGCGCCGACAGGGATCGCCGACGATCCGGTCGCCGCCTACGTCAAGCAGAACGGCGGCGTCGTCTCCAACCCGCGCTCGCGCGACATCGACGACGTGGTCGCCGATGTCCGCGTGGCGCTGGACCGCCAGTACAGCCTGGCGACCGGCGAGGGCATGGCGACCGGGCCGGACGCCGGCAAGATCGACTTCGCCCGCTTCGACGACCGCTCGCTGTCGGCCATCGCGCTGAACAAGGGCGGGCAGTTCTCCGAGCACGAGGCTAAGGAAGCGGCCGGCGAGATCCGCAGCCGCAACCGCGAGGGCGTGTCGTCCTACTGGAAGGCGGCCCAGCAGTCGGGCGACGGCTCGGCCTTCGGCCGCACGCTCGTCTCGCAGTACGTCTCGATGAGCAGCGAGGAGCGCGAGGCGGTCGGCTGGACCCCGGCGCTGTATGAGAAGATGGTCGCGACGCAGAACCTGTCGGCGAAACTTTCGTCGATGTTCGGCCCCGACGGGTCGATCAAGACCGGCATGAGCCTGCTCGACTATCTGTAGGCGGCGGTATCTGGAATAAGGGGGCAAAGTTCCGCTTCCACGGATTGCTCATGTCCCTGATCTTGCACACCCCGCGCGTCGTCCTGATGGCCGCGCTGCTCGGCGCCGCCGCCGTTCCCGCCCTGGCCCACGCCGCGCCGGCCAAGCCGATGGTCGCCCCGCTGTCGACCGCCTCGGACGCGAGCGACATTCACTCCTACGCCAAGCCGAAGATCGCCCGCGTCGCCCATGTCGATCTCGACCTGACCGCCGACTTCGCAGCCAAGAAGATGGTCGGCACGGCCGCTCTCGACCTCCTGCTGGCGCCGAGCGCCAAGGAGGTGGTGCTCGACACCAAGGGGCTGGTGATCAAGTCGATCACCAACGCCAAGGGCCAGCCGCTGAAGTGGACCCTGGGACCGGCCGACCCGCATATCGGCGCGCCGCTGACCGTCGCGCTGAACGGCGCCAAGCGCATCGTCATCGCCTATGAAAGCGCCCCTGACGGCGCGGCCCTGCAATGGCTGTCGCCCTCGCAGACGGCGGGCAAGCAGAAGCCCTACCTGTTCAGCCAGGGCCAGGCGATCCTCAACCGCACCTGGATTCCCACCCAGGACAGCCCCGGCGTCCGCCAGACCTGGACCGCCCGCATCGTCGCGCCCGAAGGCCTGAAGGCGGTGATGAGCGCCGAGCAGCTGACCCCCGACGGCGAGCCCGCAGCCGGCGGCGGCCGCGCCTATCGCTTCAAGATGGACAAGCCGGTCGCCCCCTACCTGATCGCCATCGCCATCGGCGACCTGGCCTTCCAGCCGTTGGGCAAGCGGACGGGGATCTACACCGAACCCTCGGCGCTGAAGGCCGCGGCCTGGGAGTTCGCCGACGTCGAAAAGATGGTCGAGGCCGCCGAGGCGCTCTACGGCCCCTATCGCTGGGGTCGCTACGACCTTTTGGTGCTGCCGCCGTCGTTCCCGTTCGGCGGCATGGAGAACCCGCGCCTGACCTTCGCCACCCCGACGGTGATCGCCGGCGACCGCTCGCTGGTCAGCCTGGTGGCGCACGAACTGGCGCACTCGTGGTCGGGCAACCTGGTGACCAACGCCACCTGGGCCGACTTCTGGCTGAACGAAGGCTTCACGGTCTATTTCGAGAACCGGATCATGGAGGCCCTCTACGGCAAGGACACGGCCGCCATGCTGGCCGACCTGGGCTGGACCGACCTGCACGAGGCCATCGAGGAGGCCGGCGGCCCCACGGGCCCCGACACCCGCCTGCACATCGACCTGACCGGCCGCGACCCCGACGACGGCATGACCGACATCCCCTACGAGAAGGGCGCGGCCTTCCTGCGCACCATCGAGAAGGAAGTCGGCCGCGAGCGCTGGGACGCCTATCTGCGCGGCTATTTCGATCGCCACGCCTTCCAGCCGCAGACCGCCGAGGGCTTCATCGCCGACCTGCGCGCCAACCTGTTCAAGGGCGACAAGGCCCTGGAGCAGAAGATCGACATCCAGCGCTGGATCTACCAGCCGGGCCTTCCCGAAAACGCCGTCCACATCCAGTCCAAGGCCTTCGAGGCCGTCGACGCCCAGGCCAAGGCCTTCGCGGCCGGCGGGCCCGCGCCGCTCGAGGCCTGGAAGGGCTGGAGCACTTCGGAGCGCGTGCGCTTCGTCAGCGGCCTGCCTAGGCAGCTGACGGCCGAGCGCCTGGCCGCTGTCGACACGGCCTTCGGCCTGTCGGCCCAGGGCAACAGCGAGATCCGCTTCGCCTGGCTGCAGCTGGCCGTCGCCAACCGCTACGCGCCGGCCGTGCCGTCGCTGGAGCAGTTCCTGACCGGCCAGGGCCGTCGCAAGTTCGTCGCCCCGCTGTTCGTCTCGCTGTGGGGGCAGGGCGACTGGGGCCAGCCGATCGCCAAGCGCATCTACGGCGAGGCCCGGCCGCTCTATCACGCGGTGACCCGCGAGACCGTCGACAAGACGGTGAAGTAGGGGGCTCGCGAGCGCTGAAAAAGAAAAGGGCGGGACCGCGAGGTCCCGCCCTTGTTCGTTCTCGGACCCAAAACCGTAAAACCCCCGCGAAAGCGGGGGCCCAGGCTTTTTCTGAAGCGCGGGGCGCTCGACGATAAAACGCCTGGGTCCCCGCTTTCGCGGGGATTTTGCGGAAGGGGAGGTTACGCGCCGGCCTTGGCCAGTTCGGGATCCACCTCGTCCAGCTCGCCCTCCCACTTGGCGACGACGGCGGCGGCCACCGAGTTGCCGACGACGTTGGTGGCGCTGCGGCCCATGTCGAGCAGGTGGTCGACGCCGAGCACCAGGGCGATCCAGGCCTCGGGCAGGCCGAAGTAGGTGAGGGTGGCGTGGC
>NZ_JBFTJR010000067.1:0-26043 GCF_056395525.1 Caulobacter sp. 10L414 | reverse complement strand
GCTCCCCCTCTGGGGGAGCTGTCGCGGAGCGACTGAGGGGGCCTGCTACCCCTCGAAATACCGCTCCACCTGTTCGGCCCAGCCGTAGGAGGTCTTCGACAGCTGGTCGCGGTCGTAGGCGGGGCTGTCCTTGAAGCGGTCCTTCGACAKGTCGGTCGCGTAGGCCTGGGCCTTGTCGTCGAAGGCCAGGATGCGCCAGGGCAGGGGGTGGTACTTGCCGCCGGTGAACAGGCCCGCCGGCTCGACGGCGACATAGCGGCCGATGCCGGCGTCGCGGTCGACGAAGACCTCGCGGATGACGCCCAGCTTGTGGCCCTTGGGATCGGTGACCGCGACCCCGATCAGGTCGCCGCTCTTCACCAGCCGATCGTCCAGCGACATGGCGTTCCTCCTTTGAAGCTCTCTTCGGCAACGCCTGTCGCGTCGGGGGAGTTGCCAGCGCCGGCAAAGCCCGCGATGGATCGGGCATGAGCATCGCCGCACCGCCCACCGACCGCCCCATCGTCCTGGTCGCCGCCGCCGCCCTGATCGACGTCGACGGGCGGGTGCTGATCTGCCAGCGCCCCGAGGGCAAGTCGCTGGCGGGCCTGTGGGAGTTTCCGGGCGGCAAGGTCGAGAAGGGCGAGACGCCCGAAGAGTGCCTGATCCGCGAACTGCACGAGGAGCTGGGCATCACGGTGGCCCAGGCGTGCCTGGCGCCCTTTGTCTTCGCCTCGCACACCTACGAGAAGTTCCACCTCTTGATGCCGCTCTATCTGCTGCGGCGCTGGGAGGGGCTGGTGACAGCCAAAGAGCACAAGGCCATGGCCTGGGTGAAGCCCGACAAATTGGCCGACTACGAGATGCCGCCGGCCGACATTCCCCTGGTGGCCTGGCTGCGGGACGTGCTTTAACTCAGACAAATCGCGCGAAGGCGCGAAGCGTTTGAGGAAACGACCGTGACCAGTTTCGACCCGCAGCCTTCGCGACGCATCCTGCTGGCCGGCGCGGGGGCCGTGGGTCTGGCCGGGCTGGCGGGCGGGGCCCTGGCCGCGCCGGCGGCCGCGCCGCTGCTCAATCCCGTGGTGCGCCAGCGCGCCGACGCCCAGGTCTTCAGACACGCGGACGGCTACTACTACCTGACCGGCTCGGTGCCCGAATACGACCGGCTGATCGTGCGCCGTTCGCGCACCCTGGCGGGCCTGGCGACCGCGCAGGAGGCGGTGATCTGGCGGCGGCCGACCGAGGGCAAGCTGGGCGGCTACATCTGGGCGCCGGAGCTGCATTGGCTGGACGGCGCCTGGCACATGTATTTCGCCGCCGGCGACAAGGGCCAGCCGTTCCGCATCCGCACCTACGTGCTGCGCTGCGAGGGCCGGAACGCCCTGACCGGGACCTGGAGTCTGCTGGGCGAGGTTGCGACCCCTTGGGACAGCTTCAACCTCGACTCCACGATCTTCCACCACAAGGGCGTGCGCTGGTTCTGCTGGGCGCAGAAGGAGCCGGGGATCGAGACCAACAGCAACCTCTATCTGGCCCCGATGGCCACGCCGCTGACGCTGGCCCGTCCGCCGGTGCGCCTGACCGTGCCGACGCTGGACTGGGAGGTGCGCGGCTTCAAGGTGGCCGAGGCACCGGCGGTGCTGATCCGCAACGGCCGCGTGTTCATCGCCTATTCGGCCAGCGCCACCGACGACCGCTACTGCCTGGGCCTTTTGACCGCCGACGCGGACGCCGACCTGATGGCCGAGGGCTCGTGGACGAAGTCGCCGGTTCCGGTGCTGGTCTCGTCGGAGGAAACCGGCGTCTGGGGCCCGGGCCACAACTCGTTCACGGTGGACGAGCAGGGGCGCGACGTCCTCGTTTTCCACGGCCGCGACTACAAGGCGATCAAGGGCAATCCGCTGTTCGATCCCAACCGCCACACCCGGGTGCAGCGGCTCTACTACAAGCCCGACGGAACGCCCGACTTCGGCGTGCCGGCCGGGGCGGGCGAGATCCCCGACCGTTTCTCGCCGGTTGATCGCCCGGGGGCGTTCCTGCGGGTCGAGGGTGATGCGGTGAGCGTGGGCGCAGGCGCGCTGGCGACGACCCAGCTGCGGCAGAAGGCGGGGGCGGGCGGCGTGGTGACGCTGGAGCCGATCCTGCGGCCGGGACATGCGCTGCGGGTCGAAGGCGGCGCGGTGGCGGTCGCGGCTGACCAGGCGACGGCCTTCAGGCGCGTGAAGGGGCTGGCCGGCAAGGGCGTGTCGTTCCAGGCGCCGGACGGCGGGTATCTGATGCACCGCGACGGGGTGGTGATGGTTGGGGCGGCGAAGGACGCGAAGGCGCGCGCGGCGGCGACATTCGTGGTGAGCTGAGGCTAGAGGTCTCGCCCCTCAAGGAACCTCCCCCTGTGGGGGAGGTGATCGCGAAGCGATCGGTGGGGGGAGTGAACGCGACACCGGCGGAGGTCTCGGAAGCCGAAAACGCCCCCCACCGGCCTTCGGCCGCCTCCCCCACAGGGGGAGGTTCCTTACGGTCGCCGTCTCAGCCCGCCTTGTCGCCCGCCGGCTGTTCCTTGACGCCCAGCGCATCCGCCAGGCGCATCTTGGCCGAGCCGGGTCGCAGGGGTTTCTGCTGGTTGTCGTGCGGCGCCCAGCCGGTGGCGGTGACGATCTCGAAGGTGGCGGGCACGCGGCCGTCGGCTTCGGCGAAGCGCTCCTGGTAGATCTCCAGCGCCCGGAACAGCAGCTTGCGGGTCAGGGGCTTGCGCGAGCGGTCCAGCAGCACGCTGGTCTCGCCCATGCGGCGCAGGTCCTGCAGCAGGGCGATCGGGTGGGCGTAGCGCACCTTCACGCGATCGATGTCGGCGACCGGCAGGGTGAAGCCGGCGCGCTGCAGCAGGCCCGCGGCGTCGACCGTGTCGGCGAAGGGCGAGACGCGCATCGAGACGCCGCCCGAAATTTCGTCCTCGGCCGCCATCAGCGACTGGCGCAGCTCGGTCAGGGTGGCCCCGCCGAACAGCGCGCCGATGAACAGGCCGTCGGGCCGCAGGGCGCGGCGGATCTGGATCAGCGCGCCCACCAGATCGTTGGTCCAGTGCAGGGCCAGGGTCGAGACGACCAGGTCCAGCGTCTCGTCGCCGAACGGCAGGCGCTCCTCGTCGGCGACCACGGCGGCGCCGCCGCGGCCGGCCAGCATCCGGGCCGACAGGTCGGTGTCGATCAACAGGCCGATCTTGGCGGCGTCGCTTTCCGACAGGGCCTGGCGGAAAGCGCCGTCTCGGCTTCCGAGATCGACGGCGACCGGAAACTCCCGCAGGATCGCCTCCAGCCGCATGACCGCGTCACCGGCGGCGCGCGCTTTCAGGAAACCGGCCTGGCCGAAATGCGGCGCGGCGCGGTCGAGGCGGGCTCGAAGGAGGTCGCGGTCGAAGAGGAGGGGCGAACTGGTCATGCGGGCGGAACATGGCGATTCCTTCCTCCGATGGAAACCCGGTCCGCGTCTGTCGGGCCTGGGAAGGGGCCTGCTCGACCTGATCCTGCCGCCGCGCGCCTTCGACGGCGAGCCGGCCCTGACGCCGGGGCTGTCGGCCGGGGCCTGGAGCCGCATCGCCTTTCTCGACGGTCCGGTCTGCGACGGCTGCAGTGCGCCGTTCCCGTTCGACCAGGGCGAGCCGCTGTGCGCGCTGTGCCTGGCGCGGCCGAGGGCCTTCGCCCGGGCCAGGGCCGCCTGCCTCTATGACGAACACTCCCGCGATCTCGTGCTGAAGCTCAAGCACGCCGACCGGACAGACCTGTCGGGCCTGTTCGCCCGCTGGATCTCGCGCGCGGCGCCCGACCTGCTGGACGAGGCCCAGGCGGTGGTTCCCGTGCCGATGCACCGCGCCCGCCTCTTGCGCCGTCGCTACAACCAGGCCGCCGAGATCGCCCGGCCGCTGGCCAGGGCGGCCGGGCGGCCCTACCTGGCCGACGCGCTGGTCAGGAAACGCGACACCGCCAGCCAGGGCGGCAAGTCGGCCGACGGCCGCCGCCGCAACGTCGCCGCCGCCTTCGCCGTGCCCGACGCCAAGCGGCCCCTGATCGAGGGAAAACGGGTGCTGCTGGTCGACGACGTGCTGACCACGGGAGCCACCGCCGAGGGCTGCGCGAGGGCCTTGCTGGCGGCCGGAGCCTCGGCTGTCGACCTGACTGTCGTCGCGCGCGTTACAGAAATGCGAAGCCGTCCTATATGAGGGCGGGAATCCAACCCTTTGGAACCGAAATGGCCAAGGTCACCATCTACACCCGTCCGTTCTGCGGCTACTGCGCCCGCGCCCTGAAGCTGCTCAACGACAAGGGCGCCGACTTCACCGAGATCGAAGCCGGCATGGACCCCAAGCTGCGCCAGGAAATGATGGACCGCTCGGGTCGCAACACCTTCCCGCAGATCTTCGTGGGCGAGCAGCACATCGGCGGCTGCGACGACATGATGGCGCTGGAGCGCGAGGGCCGGCTGGACCCGCTGCTGGCCGCATGAGCGTCCGGGTCGGTCTCGTCCAGACCCGCACCCCGGCCACCCAGGCCGCCGCCCTGGAGCATGTCGCGCCGCTGGTGCGGCAGGCCGCCGAGGCGGGTGCTGCGTTCATCCTGACGCCGGAGGGCGTCAACGTGCTGCAGAAGGACAAGGAGCGGCTGCTGCCGACCCTGGTCCCGCTGGAGGACGACGTGGTCGTGCGCGGCCTGCAGGCCCTGACGCGGGAGTACGGCGTCTGGATCGACGTCGGCTCGGCGCTGGTGCTGCGCGAGGATGGCAAGGCGGCCAACAGGCAGGCCGTGATCGATCCGGCCGGCGCGATCGTGGCGACGTACGACAAGCTGCACATGTTCGACGTGCAGCTGCCCACCGGCGAGACGGCTCGGGAATCGGCCGTCTACACCCCCGGCGATCGCGCGGTGGTGGTCGACACGCCTATGGGCCTGACGGGCCTGACCATCTGCTACGACATGCGCTTTCCGGCCCTGCACCGGGCCCTGGCGCTGGCGGGAGCCAAGGTGATCACCGCCCCGGCCGCCTTCACCCGTCCGACCGGCGAGGCCCACTGGGAGGTGCTGCTGCGCGCCCGGGCCATCGAGACCGGCTCGTTCGTCATCGCCGCCGCGCAAGGCGGCTTCCACGAGGACGGTCGCGGCACCTGGGGCCGCTCGATCGCCATCGGCCCGTGGGGCGAGGTGATCGGCAAGCTCGACCACGACGAGCCGGGCGTGCTGATCGTCGATCTCGACCTGGCCGCCGCCGACAAGGCCCGCGCGGCCATCCCGGTCCTGGCCAACGCCCGTGAATTCACGGGCCCCTGACCCCATATCTGTAAGGCCATGATCAAGTACGCGCTCGCCTGTGACCACGCGCACGAGTTCGAAGGCTGGTTCGGCTCGTCGAGCGACTATGACGACCAGGCCGCCCGCGGCCTCGTCGAATGCCCCGTGTGCGGCTCGACGGGCGTGCGCAAGCAGATCATGGCGCCCGCCGTGGCGGGGACGAAGGCCCAGCGCGCGTCCCCCGAGCCCGACGCCCGCATGCGCGAGATGATGATGACCGCCATGAGCGAGGTGCGCCGCGAGGTCGAGGAGAACTTCGACTATGTCGGCGACCGTTTCGCCAAGGAGGCCCGCGACATCCACGAGGGCAAGTCCGAGGAGCGCGGCATCTACGGCGAGGCCTCGCCCAAGGAGGTCAAGAGCCTGCTGGAGGACGGCGTCAAGATCGCCGCCCTGCCGCCCGCGCCGCCGAAGAAGACGGACGTGAACTAGGGGCTCCCAGGGCCCCTCTCCCTTGTCATCCCGGCTCTTCGCTGCGCGCTCCTCCGGCCGGGATGACGAGCTTGGTGGGCGAGAGCCGCCTAGCCCAGCTTTTCCTTGAAGAACGCCAGGGTGCGGCCGTTGGCCGTCTCGGCGTCGGCCTTGTCGTAGTGATTGCCGCCGGGGCGGGCGAAGGCGTGGTTGCGGCCGGGATAGACGTGGACCTCGACGTTCGGACGGCCGGCCAGAGCCTCGACGATGGTCGCGCGGGCCTCGGGGCCGATGAACTCGTCCTCGCCGGCCAGGTGCATCAGCAGCGGGGCCTTCACGCCGTCGGCCTCGCCGACATAGCGCTCGGTGCCGCCGCCGTAATAGGCCACGGCCGCGTCGGGCGCGCCGCGGGCCGCCCCGAGGAAGGTCATCAGCCCGCCCAGGCAGTAGCCGGTCAGGCCGACCTTGCCGTTGCCGCCTTCGATGCCGCGCGCGGCCTCGACGGTCTTGAGCACGTCGGCCGCGCCCTGGTCGAAGTCGTAGGCGCCGTAGATGTCGAGGGCTTTCTTCCAGTTCTCCTCGCTGTTCTCCGACATCGAGAGGCCCGGCTCGGCCCGCCAGAAGAGGTCGGGGCAGACGGCGATAAAGCCCTGCACGGCGTATTCGGCGGCGATCAGGCGGATGCCGGCGTTGACGCCGAAGATCTCCTGCACGACCACGACGACCGGCGCGGGCCCGCTGGTGTCGGGGCGGACGACCAGGGCCTGGAAGCTTCCGTCGTCGGTCTGGATGGTCAGGCTCTCGGCCATGGTCGTGTTCCTCGCGGCAGGGTCGCCAGACCATGATGCCAGGACCGCCGCCGGGCTTGAACGATGCGGCCTCGCCCGCGCGGCGTCGCGACCGATTGGTTCAAGCACGCATGAAAAAGGCCCGCCCCAGGCGGGGCGGGCCTTCCGACCGATCAGCGAGCCCGCTTAGCGGTAGCGGTACTCGTAGTGGCAGTTCTTCTTGGAGTTCTTCTTGGCGATCTGGTTGCCGGCCACCGCGCCGACGACGCCGCCGAGGATCGCGCCCTCGGTCTTGGCGCCGTTGCCGGCCACGGCCGCGCCGAGCGTGCCGCCGGTCAGGCCGCCGATCACGGTGCCCTTGTTGCGCGCCTTCTTGGTGCTCTTGCAGACGAGCACGCGTTCGCGGCGCTGCTGGGCTTCGGCGGCGGTGACGGCGAGCGTGGAGGCGGTGAAGGCGAGGCTCACCGCGACGATCAAGGTTTTCATCTGGACGCGCATGGCGACCTCCGTTTGAGAGCGTGTGTTCTATGTCCCTTGGGGGAGATAACGCCGAAGCTCCGTGTCGGTTCTATGTCGGGCGCCCGACGCGGAGCTTGGCCTGTGGTCAGCCTTCCAGGCGATAGCGGTTGTCGCTGTCGGGGCAGACGCGGACGTAGCGGGTCTCGTTGCGGCCCTGGTACTCGGTCTGGGCCGGCGCCAGGCGGCATTTGCGCTCGCTGTAGCGGTTCCATTCCGAATAGCCGCCGGCCCGGTCGCGATACTCGGCGCTTTCGCGATAGGGCACGGTGTCCTCGTACGACCAGTATTGGCCACGGGTGTCGCAGCGGGCCTTGGCGGCCGAGTTGCCGATCGCCGCGCCGACGCCGGCGCCGGCCAGGGCGCCCAGCACCGCGCCCTCGGTCTTGGCGTTGCGGGCGGCGACGTTCGAGCCGATCACCGCGCCTGCCAGGGCGCCGATCACGCCGCCGGCGGTGGCGTTGCGCTTGGCGTCGTCACGGCAGGGGTCGGCATAGCCGCCCGACAGGCCCGAACCGCCGGCGTAGGCGGGCGGCGGCGGGCCGTCGTCCCAGCGTCCGGCCTCGTTGGGGTAGCGGCGATCATAGGAGCCGCGGCCGTAGCGGCGGTCGTAGTCGTCGCGCGCCCGCTCATAGGCGGCGCGATCGGCCTCCCACTGCCGACGCTGGGCGTCGTAGTCGTCGGCGTAGCGGTTGTCGTAGCCGCTGGTGTCGAACCGGCGGGCCTCGTCCGGATAGCGGCGGTCGTAGGCGCCGCGGCCATTGCGGGCGTCATAGCGGTCGCGGGCGCGCTCGTAGGCGGCCCGGTCAGCCTCGAACTGGCGCTGCTCGCCGTAATAGTCGTTGCTGGTCGGATAGGCGGGCGTGCGCCAGCGGCGGGCCTCTTCGGGATAGCGACGATCATAGGCGCCCGATCCGTAGCGGCGGTCGTAGTCGCTGCGGGCCCGCTCATAGGCGGTGCGGTCGGCGTCGTATTGGGCGCGGCTGCTGTCGTAGTCGGCCCGGCGGGCCTCGTAGGACGAGCGCTGCTCCTCGTAGGTGCGCAGCTGCTGCTGGTAGCCGGCGTCCTGCGCCAGCGCGGGCGCGGCCGTGCTGATGGCGACGGCGCCGGCCATCAGCCAAGCCATGCGGCGGGAAGTCATGGGGAAGTCTCCGTTCCGACGAACGAACCGGCATCCCGCCCCACAAGACGCCGGCTCGGGTTCAAAGTCCCTGCGGCGGAATAAGCCTTGGCGAAGGCCAAGGTTCCCGGAAAGGGCCCGATCAGTCGTTCAGCCAGGTCACGGCGAAGCGCTCGCCGGTCCAGACGGCGACGGCCAGCGAGGCCTCCTCGGCGCCGAAGGCCAGGGCGGGGGCCTTCAGCTCGACCTTGCGCGGCTCGTCGGCGGCGCACGGCGCGCCCACGTCCTTGGCGCAGGTGGTGGGATAGGCGCCCGGCGGTTGGGTGGCGATGAAGAAGCCGCTGGCGTCGGCCACCATCGTCACGGTCTCGGGCTTGCCCGGCGCGGCGGCGCGCTCGACCACCAGCACATGGGCCCCGCCGCGCGGCTCCAGCCGCGCCTGGTCGGCCTTGCCGTCCCCATCGAAATCCCCGGCCAGAGAGGGCAGGGCGGCGGCGAGGGCGATCAGCAGGACGGACATGAGGGGTACTCCGAGGGTTACAGCCTGAGGTTGGCTTTCGGCGGTGCGCCGTCAAGCCTCTTTAGCCGTCACGCCGCCGGCTTGGTGACCGTCATCATGTAGTTGATGTCGACGTCGGTGGAGCGGCTCCAGCGGCCGGTCAGCGGATTGTAGGCGACGCCGAACGGGCCGTGCATCTGAACCGGTTCGCCGGCCAGGAAGGCGCGAAGCTCCTCGGGCTTGAGGAACTGTTTCCACTCGTGGGTGCCGGGCGGCACCCAGCGCAGCACGTATTCGGCGCCGATCTTGGCCAGGGCCAGGGCCTTCAGCGTGCGGTTCAGGGTGGCCACGATCATCAGGCCGCCGGGCTTGAGCAGCTGCGAGCAGGTGCGCAGGAAGGCGCCCGGGTCGGCCACGTGCTCGATGACCTCCATGGTCAGCACCACGTCGAACGGGCCCGCGCCTTCGGCCAGCAACTGCTCGGCGGTGGCCGGACGATAGCCGATGGAGAGGCCCTGCTCGGCGGCGTGGGCCGCGGCGGTCTTGATGTTGTTTTCCGAGGCGTCGATGGCGGTGACGGAAAAGCCCAGGCGCGCCATCGGCTCGCTCAGCAGGCCGCCGCCGCAGCCGATATCGATCAGGGACAGGCCCTCGAACGGCGCGCGGTCATCGCCGTCACGGCCGAAGCGCTCCAGCGCCTGCTCGCGGATGAAGGCCAGCCGGCAGGGATTGAACACGTGCAGCGGCGCGAACTTGCCTTTCGGGTCCCACCACTCGGCCGCGATGGCCGAGAACCGCGCCACGTCGGCGGGGTCGATGCTCCAGTTGGGGGTGCTTCCTGCGGGGTCGGGGGCGGCGCTGGTCATGGCCGGTATCTAGCACGGCCAATTTTTCGCGCCATGCTGCGAGAAAAAAGACACATCGGCGACATTGCCGTTGCGCCGAGGCCCCGCTAGAAGGCGCGAGCTTGCGCGGGGGGACGGGTTCCAGCCGCGAAGGCGCAAGAAAAAACCGCTTTGGTTCGAGGATTTAGAGACGTGTCACGTCTGGTGATGAAGTTCGGCGGCACCTCGGTGGCCGACCTGGAGCGCATCCGCCGGGTGGCGCGCCTGGTCGCCGCGGAAGTCGCCACGGGCAAGCAGGTCGCCGTCGTCGTTTCCGCCATGTCGGGCAAGACCAACGAACTGGTCGCCTGGACGGACGGAGCCGGCCGCGCCGCCGCTGGCCTGCCGGAGTCTGACGACGAGTACGACGCCGTCGTGGCGTCGGGCGAGCAGGTGACCGCCGGCCTCCTGGCCATGACCCTGCGCAACATGGGCCACAAGGCCCGTTCGTTCCTGGGCTGGCAGGTTCCGATCATCACCGACGAGGCCCACGGCCGCGCCCGGATCGAGGAAATCCCGCCGGAAAACCTGGAAGAGTGCTTCGAGGCCGGCGAGATCGCCGTCATCGCCGGCTTCCAGGGCGTGACGCCCAAGCGCCGCATCACCACGCTGGGCCGTGGCGGTTCGGACACCAGCGCCGTGGCCATCGCCGCCGCGGTGAAGGGCGCCTGCGACATCTACACCGACGTGGACGGGGTCTACACCACCGACCCGCGGATCGAGAGCAAGGCCAAGCGCCTGGCCAAGATCAGCTACGAAGAGATGCTGGAAATGGCCTCGCTGGGGGCCAAGGTGCTGCAGACCCGTTCGGTCGAGATGGCCATGGCCCATCGCGTGCCGGTGCGGGTGCTGTCGAGTTTCGTCGAGCCGGGCGAAGCCCCCGGCCAAGGTACGATCGTCTGCGACGAGGAAGAAATCATGGAAAAGCGCATCGTCTCGGGCGTCGCCTACAGCCGCGACGAAGCCAAGATCACCCTGCTGGGCCTGCCCGACCATCCGGGCGTGTCCTCGGCGATCTTCGGCCGCCTGGCCGACGCCAACGTCAATGTCGACATGATCGTGCAGTCGCGCGCCCGCACCAATGCGACCGCCAACATGGAGTTCACCGTCGGCAAGCGTGACGCCGCGCGCGCCGTCGAGATCGTCCGCGCCGCCCAGGCCGAGATCGGCTTCGAGGACGTGGCCGTCAACGAGGACGTGGCCAAGGTGTCGGTGATCGGCGTGGGCATGCGTTCGCACGCCGGCGTCGCCCAGTCGATGTTCGCGGCCCTGGCCGAGAAGAACATCAACATCCAGGTCATCTCGACCTCGGAGATCAAGATCTCGGTCCTGATCGACGCGGCCTATACCGAGCTGGCCGTCCGCGCCCTGCACGCCGTGTACGGCCTGGACCAGCTGTAAGATCGCCGAGCCGCGGTGCGTCCTTCGAGGCTCGCCTGCGGCTCGCACCTCAGGATGAGGAACGCCTCGTGCTGATCCCCTCATCCTGAGGCGCCCGCGTCAGCGGGCCTCGAAGGACGCACGGCCGTTGCCTAAACGTCGTGCTCTGACGTTATGAAGGCGCACCAGCCTTCGAGAGTCCCATGTCCGACGTCTTCAAGTTCGATCCCGCCGCCAAGACCGTCACCTTCCAGGGCGACGCCGGGCTCGACCTGCTCTACGACCTGCTGCTGCGCGCCAAGTTCGGCGACGGCTATGAAAAGCCGCTGCTGGTCAGCCCGTGGCTGGCCGCCCTGCTGCGCCAACTGGACCAGGCCCTGCCGGACGATGGCCAGTGGTTCCCCGAAAAGCCCGGCCAGCCGATCTTCGACACCGACGACCTGCTGGCCATGGGCGACGCCGTGATCGAGGAAGGCCACACCGTCGGCTGGTGGACGATGACCGAGCCGGAAAAGCGCGACTATCTGCGCAACGTGGTGGCCGCGCCGCATCCGCTGACCGACCTGCAGGTCGAGTTCATCGAGGCCGACATCGAGGCCGCCCTGGAGCAGGCCCGGCGCCTGGTCATGGACGCCGAAGAGCCGCTGGCCCTGCCGGGGCACGGCTGAGTTCGCTATAGTGAGGTCATGGGCCACGACCTGACCGCCCCCGCAGAGCTGTCCTTCCGCCGCTACAGCGTCGAGGCGATCTCGCACGCCCACGACTTCGACCAGATCGTGCTGCCGCGCCGCGGTGTGCTGGAGATCGAGATCGACGGCATGGGCGGCCGGGTCGATCCGGGCAGCGCCGCGGTGATCCCGCCGGGCACGCGCCACGTCTGCGCCGCCGACGGCGAGAACCTGTTCGTGGTGGCCGACATCGGCTCGGCCTTGATGGCGCCGTTCGAGCGGCTGCGCGAAAAGCCGTTCGCGTCGGTCACCAGCCCGGTGCGCGGCCTGCTGTCGTTCCTGTCGGGCGAGGCGCCGGGCGGAATCGACGACGGCGTCGCGGGCCTGTGGACGCCGCTTCTGCTGCGAGGCCTGTCGAGCAGCCCGATCGCCGTCGACCCCCGCCTGGCGCGCGCCGCGGCGATGATCGAGACCCTCTACCACCAGCCCCTGACCGTGCGCGACCTGGCGGCCGAGGCCGGCATGAGCCAGAGCCGCTTCTTCGACCGTTTCGCCGCCGCCTACGGCGCGACCCCGCACGCGGCGCTGACCGACGCGCGGCTGCGCGCGGCGCAGAGGCTGCTGGACGATCCGACCCTGTCGATCGCCCAGATCGCCGCCCGCACCGGCCACGGCGACCAGAGCACGCTGACGCGACGGATGAAGGCGGCGCTGGGCGTGACGCCGGCGGTCTGGCGCAAGGGGCGCGCTTCGCGCTAGACGGCGCAGGCCGGCGTTGGCGCCGGCGCCGACGACCGATCCGGGGGGATCATGTCCAACAGTCTTTTTTCGACGCAGGCTTTGTTCGAAGGGCGTTTCGAGCCCGAGGGCGACGGCTACCTGTTTCGTCACGCCCTGACCTCGCCGGGCTATCGCGTCAGCGCGGAGGAGCGCGACCGCTTCGTCGCCGATTTCGCGCGGACCCAGAAGCGCGCGCTCCGGACGGCGTTCATCCTGATGCTGGTCCTGGGATTGGCGGGCGTCGCCTGGGTCATGGCGTTCGGCGGCAAGATGGATGTGCCGATCGCGACGACGGTGTTCGGATTGACGCTGGTCAACGTGGTGGTGGTCCAGCGGGCCTGGGACGCGCCCCGCCGGGCGCTGAGCGATCGAGCGCCGGTGAGCGAGGGCCTGTCCAAGGACCAGGGGAAGCGCGAGGGCTTGCGCCGGCTGCGCTGGACGAACCTGGCGGCGGTGTGCGGCGTCGCGGCGCTGGTCGCCTGGAACGGCTATGCGGGCGATCCGCAGCTGTCGGGCCACGGACGGGCCTGGCTGGGGATGGCCGGCTTCCTGGTCGTGCTCGTCGTCGTGCAGGCCTTCCGCAAGTGGCGGGTGGAGCGTGGGGACTAAAGGTGGGAGCCCGCGCCCGATCTTCGGGAGTTTTCGCCAAAGCCACCGCCCCGCGCGCCTGCTAGGTCGGCGCCATGGTCAGTCCCCGCAATCTGCTGCTCGGTCTTCTCTACGGTCTTGTCGCCGGCGCGCTGTGGGGCGGGGTGTTCCTGGCGCCCAAGCTGCTGGAGGCCTTCACGCCGCTGCAGATGACCGCCGGGCGCTACATCGCCTACGGCCTGGCCGCCGCCGTGCTGCTGGCGCCCAGCTGGAAATCGGTGATGGCGCGGATGGACGGCCGCGACTGGCGCGACCTGGCCCTGCTCAGCCTGCTGGGCAACCTCGTCTACTATGTGGGGCTGTCGGTCGCGGTGCAGACTGCGGGCGTGGCCCTGGCCTCGCTGATCATCGGCCTTTTGCCCGTGACCATCACCCTGGCCGGCGCCAGGAAGGGGGAGGGCACGCCGCTGCGGGCCCTGGCCGGGCCGCTGGCCCTGATCGTCGCCGGCGGCGTCTGCATCAACGTGGCGGTGTTCACCGCTTCGTCGGGGGCGCCGGTCGGCAAGCTCGTGCTGGGCGTGCTGGGCGCGACCCTGGCGCTGGCGGTCTGGACCGCCTACGCCGTCTGGAACGCCCGGCGCCTGGCCGCCACGCCCAAGTTCAACAGCCACGAATGGTCGCTGCTGACGGGCCTGGCCACCGGCCTGCTGTCGCTGGTGCTGGTGGTTCCGGCCTTCATGCTGGGCGGCGATAGCCATCCGCCGGCCGCCTGGACCTGGTTCTGGATGGTCAGCTTCGCCGTGGCCATCGGCGCCTCGGTGATCGGCAACGGCCTGTGGAACGCCGCCAGCCGCGTGCTGCCGCTGTCGCTGTCGGGCCAGCTGATCGTGTTCGAGACGCTGTTCGCGCTGCTCTACGGCTTCCTGCACGAGGGCCGCTGGCCGCACACCCTTGAGGCGGCGGCCATCGTCCTGATGCTGGCCGGCGTGATCTGGTCGGTGCGGCTGCACCGCCCCGCGCCGGGCGAGGTTCACGCCGGCTAGGCCGCCAGCGGGTTGACGCCGTAGTGATCCTCGAAGCCGTTCTCGATGGCCGGCAGGAGGTCGACGATCGCGAAGTAGTGGTCCCAGAACGGCGTCTCGCGCAGGCCCTCGACGATGGCGCGATAGGCCCCCTGGTCGGTGGTTTCCCAGACCAGCACGTCGCTGACCCGGGCGTCATAGAACTCGGCGTCGTAGAAGCGCAGCTTCACCGCCGGATTGGCTTTCAGCAGCGGGGTGATCGCCTGGCCGAAGAAGGCGAAGCGCTCAGGCGGCGGCAGGGCCAGCCAGGCTGGCGTTGCGCGAACCAGCATGAACACGGTCATGGTTTCGGACATGGGGTTTTCCTTTCGTCGCGGCCGTCGTTGACCGCGTCGAAAATGTGAGCTTTTCATCACATATCGTCAGCTCGCGTTCCCCCTGGGCCATGTCCGACCCGCTATCGCCCCGCAAACGCCCGCGTCAGAAGCGTTCGGCAGCCACCGTCGAGGTGATCCTGGACGGGGCGGCTCGCATTCTCGAGCGCGAGGGGCTGGACGCCTTCAACACCAACGCGGTGGCTGTCGCGGCCGGGGTCAGCGTCGGCTCGCTCTACCAGTACTTTCCCGGCAAGGACGCGGTGATGGCCGCTCTGGTGCGGCGCGACGCCCAGCGGTTCGCCGGCGAGGTCGAGGCGGCGGTGGCGGTGCGGCCGGGCGAGGATTGGCGCCTGGCGGTCGAGAGGCTGATCGAGGTCGCGGTCGGTCATCAGCTCGATCAGCCCGCCTTGGCCCGGATCCTCGATTTCGAGGAGGCGCGCCTGCCGCTAGACGCCGAGACCGCGGCCGTCGAGGCGGCCATGCATGCGCGGGTGGTCGAGGCGCTGGAGCGTGGCGGCGGCTTGGCAGGCGACCACGACGCCGGCCAGGCCGCCGAGGATCTGATGCAGATCGTCAGGGCCCTGGTCGACGCCGCCGGGCGACAGGCGATGGCGGATCGGGGCGACCTTGGGCGGCGCATCCGGCGGGCGGTTTTCGGCTATCTGGGATCGCCGAAAACCTGACGCCAACATGAACAACCGCGTTCAGGCTGGGTTCAAACGGCGAGGCTCATAAAGGCCATCAACAGCGCCGCCCTCGGGATTGGCGACGCTTCTGGAACAAGGAGCACATGCCATGAAGACCTTCGGTAAGTTCAGCAAGATCGCCATCAGCACCGCCATCGCCGGCGCTCTGGTCCTGCCCGCCTCGGCCGCCTTCGCCGGCGATCGCGGCAAGAGCAACAAGACCGAGCGGGCCATCCTGGGCGCGGTCCTGGGCGGCGCGGCCGGCGCCATGCTGGGCGACGGCGACGGCGGCGCGATCGCGGTCGGCACCCTGGCCGGCGGCGCCCTCGGCGCGGCCACCGCCACCGACAAGCGTCATCACCGCTACAGCAGCCGCTATGACGACCGCCGCCCGTACTACAGCAACAACCGCTACGGCTATAACGACCGCTACGACCGTCGCGACAACCGTCGCTACCAGGGCGATCGCTACAACACCGGCTACGACTACTACGGTCAGCGCCGCTAAGGCCTGATCGCCAACAAGCTAGGCAGTGCGCCGCCCCTTCTCGGAGGGGCGGCGTTTTTTGCGCTTAAGGGTCGAGAAAAACGCCGCGCTCACTGTGCGACGCGCGAAATCTGCTATAGCGCCCATGACAGGACGACGTGCTTGGACACGTCGGAGCCAAGGGAGCGCACGACAGGCGACATGGCAGGCCCCGGCATCGCCGTTCGAGGACCCAGAAGCCTGCTTCGCCAGATTCGCGAGGCCATGGCCGGCGGCGGCCCCGCCCAGGCCAAGCTCGACATGGTCGTGCGCACGATCGCCATCTCGATGGTGGCCGAAGTCTGCTCGATCTACCTGCGGCGCGCCTCGGGCGACCTGGAACTGTTCGCCACCGAAGGCCTGTCGCGCGACGCCGTCCACGTKACCCGGATGAAGCCGGGCGAGGGCCTCGTCGGCGAGACCATGCGCCTTGGCCGTCCGCTGAACCTGTCGGACGCCGCCAGCCACCCGGCCTTCTCGTACCGTCCGGAAACGGGGGAAGACCCTTATCATGCCTTCCTGGCCGTGCCGCTGCTGCGCGGCGGCCGGGCCATCGGCGTGCTCGTCGTCCAGAACCGCACCGAGCGGGTCTACGAGGACGAAGAGGTCGAGGACCTGCAGATCATCGCCATGGTGCTGGCCGAGATGGTCAGCTCCAGCGAGCTCCTGGGCGCCGACGAGCTCAAGGACGTCGAGCTGGCCCCGCACAAGCCCGAGCGGCTGAAGGGCTCGCGCTTCGCCGAGGGGCTCGCGTACGGCGTGGCGGTGCTGCACGAGCAGCCGGTGGCGCCCGAGCAGCTGCTGTCGGACGACGCCCTGGCCGAGGAGGCCCGGCTTTCCTACGCCATCGAGGCGCTGCAGACCCAGATCGACGAGATGCTGGAGGGCCAGCACGGCCTGGTCGGCGCGTCGTACGAGGTGCTCGAGACCTACCGCCTGTTCGCCCACGACCGGGGCTGGAACCGCGGCCTGCAGGAGGCCGTGCGTTCGGGCCTGACCGCCGAGGCGGCGGTCGAGCGGGTGCGTTCGGAACACCGCGCGCGCCTGGGCCAGGCCCGCGATCCCTATCTGCGCGAGCGGCTGCACGACCTGGAAGACCTGAACGACCGGCTGCTGCGCCACCTGTCAGGCGACGTCCATGCCGTGCGCCAGCTGCCCGAGGACGCGATCCTGATCGCCCGCAACCTGGGTCCGGCCGACCTGCTGGAATACGACCGCACCAAGCTGAAGGGCATCCTGCTCGAGGAAGGCTCGGCCGCCAGCCACGCCGGCATCGTTGCCCGGGCGCTGGACATCCCGTGCGTGGGCCGCCTGGCCGGCCTGCGCGACCGGGTCAGCGAGGGCGACCCCGTGGTCGTCGACGCCGAGACCGCCGAGGCCTGGCTGCGGCCGCGCCCCGACGTGGTCAAGGCGCTGAAGGCCCGGATGGAGGTGCGCGCCCAGCGCAAGGCCGAGTTCGCCCGCCTGCGCGACACGCCCGCCTTCACCCGCGACGGCTCCAAGATCACCCTGCTGATGAACGCGGGGCTGGCCGTCGACCTCGACATCCTGGGCGAGACCGGGGCTGAGGGCATCGGCCTGTTCCGCACCGAGTTTCAGTTCATGGTCGCCGAGGAGATGCCGCGGCTGGAAGCCCAGACCTCGCTCTACGAGAAGGTGCTGGAGGCGGCCGACGGCATGCCGGTGACCTTCCGCACGCTCGATCTCGGCGGCGACAAGCTGCTGCCGTACATGGAGCTGGAGCGCGAGGACAATCCGGCCCTGGGCTGGCGCGCCGTGCGGATGGGCCTGGACCGTCCGGCCCTGCTGCGGCTGCAGATCCGCGCCCTGATCAAGGCCGCCAACGGCCGCGAGCTGCGGATCATGTTCCCGCTGGTGGCCAATGTGGACGAGTTCCGCGCCGCCCGCGCCTTCGTCGACCAGGAAGTGGCCTGGGCGCTGAAGCGCGGCCGGCCCGCCCCCGCCCGCCTGGACGTCGGCGCGATGGTCGAGGCGCCGTCGCTTCTGTGGCATTTGGACGCGCTGCTGCCGATGACCGACTTCGTGTCGGTCGGCACCAACGACCTGATGCAGTATCTGTTCGCCGCCGACCGGGGCAATCCGCGGGTGTCGGACCGCTACGACCCGCTGTCGCCGGCGGCGCTGCGGGCGCTCAAGACCATCCAGCAGGCCTGCGAGGACACCGGAACGCCGGTGTCGGTGTGCGGCGAGATGGCGGGTCGTCCGCTGGAGGCGTTCGCCTTGGTGGCCTTGGGTTTCGACCGCCTGTCGATGCCCCCGGCCGGCATCGGCCCGGTCAAGCAGATGGTGCTGTCGTGCGATCGCGAGGCGGCCCGGCGCAACGTCGAGGCCCTTCTGAAGGGTTCGGGCGGCAGCTTGCGGGGCGAGATCGAAACCTTGGCCCGGAAGCTCTATGTCGCCATCTAGACTGATGGCCGGTTAACCTTGTGGCCAAGTTTAGCTCATTGAATCCGGCCACTTACTTTGATATCCACAATCGAATGTTAACGAATGCCGGCTAGCGTCGGCGCAAATCGGTCGGACTCTCGTGCGACGCGAATTTCTGGGGTGATCTGTTCGTCATGCCGCTCGACACGGGCACGGTGAGCCATTTGAGCCTGGTCGCTGAAGGCGATCGCGACGACGCGGCCGCGCCGCCGGCGCAGCCTTCGGTCGATCATGGCGTCGACCTGGGCGAGGCGCTGCGTGCGGCCCGCCTGTTCCACGGCATGACCCTGCAGGACGTGGCCGACGCCACGCGCATCCGCCAGGCCTATATCGAGGCGCTGGAGGACATGCGCCTGGACGAGCTGCCCTCGCGTCCGTTCACCATCGGCTACATCAAGGCCGTGGCCGGCCTGCTGCGGCTCGACCCCGAGGCGGCCGTGGCCCGCTTCAAGCTGGAAGCCCACGACGACGCCGAACCGCTGCGCGCGCCGATCGGCGTGCATCGCCAGCGCGACCCGCGCCTGGGCCTGCTGCTGGCCGGCGGCCTGCTGGTCGGCGGCGCCATCGTGCTGTGGAACGTCGCCCAGCGCGCCATGACCCACGACGCCGAGCCCAAGGCCCAGGTGGCCTCGCAGGCCGCGCCCGCCGCTCCGGCGACGTCCGTTCCGGCCCAGGCCGGCGGGGCCGTCTCGCTCGGCGCGCCGCTGCCGGCGCCGGCCGAATCGACCACGCCGGCGCCGTACGTGACCCCGGGGCTTGAAGCCGCCGCCGCCGCCGGCGGTTCGGCCGACGCCGTGGCCGCCGCCGCCAAGGCCCGCAAGGAAGCCGAAGCCCAGGCCGCGCCTGAGGCGATCGCCAATCTCGGCGCGCCGTTCAAGGGCAAGGGCGCGATGTACGGCGCGGCGCCGACCGACTCGTCGGGCGTCATCCTGCAGGCCCGCAAGTCGACCTCGCTGACGGTGCGCGGCGCCGACGGGGCCGTCTATTTCACGCGCTGGCTGTCGGCCGGCGATGCGTTCCGCATCCCGCGCACGCCCGGCCTGGTGGCCGACGTGTCCGAGCCGACCTCGATCGACGTGTTCACGGGCGGCGTGCTGAGCGGCCGCCTGTCGGCCCCGCAGACTCAGCTGTCCAAGCTGGCGCCGGCCCCTGCGCCCGCGTCCGCGCCGGCCAAACCGGCCGCCGCGCCGGCGACCGCGACGACGCCCCGCCGCTGATCCTCGCCAAGAGGCGTCACGAAGCTTCCGTGACGCCCTTGGGTTCCTTCGCCAAACCCCTTAGATTGGCGCCATGGCCGCAGACCACACCCACGTTCGTCCCTGGCGCATGATCGAGCGCCGCAAGTCGCGGAAGATTCGCGTCGGCAGCGTGGAGGTCGGCGGCGACGCGCCGATCTCGGTGCAGTCGATGACCAACACCCTGACCAGCGACGCCGCCGCGACGCTGACTCAGATTCGCCAGCTGGAGGAGGCTGGCGCCGACATCGTGCGCGTCAGCTGCCCCGATGTCGAAAGCACCGAGGCCTTCAAGATCATCGCCCGCGAGGCGAAGGTCCCGCTCGTGGCCGACATCCACTTCCACTACAAGCGCGGCATCGAGGCGGCCAAGGCCGGCGCGGCCTGCCTGCGGATCAATCCGGGCAACATCGGCAGCCCCGACCGCGTGCGCGACGTGGTCAACGCCGCCAAGGACCACGGCTGCTCGATCCGCATCGGCGTCAACGCCGGGTCGCTGGAGCGGGAGCTTCTGGAGCGCTACGGCGAGCCGTGCCCCGAGGCGATGGTCGAAAGCGCCCTCAACCACGCCAAGATCCTGCAGGACCACGACTTCCACGAGTTCAAGATCTCGGTGAAGGCGTCCGATCCGTTCCTGACCGTCGCGGCCTACCAGCAACTGGCCGAGGCCATCGACTGCCCGCTGCACCTGGGCGTCACCGAGGCCGGCGCCCTGCGCACCGGCACGGTCAAGAGCGCTATCGGCATGGGCTCGATGCTGTGGGCCGGCATCGGCGACACCATCCGCGTCAGCCTGGCCGCCGACCCGGTGGAAGAGATCAAGGTCGGCTTCGATATCCTCAAGTCGCTGGGCCTGCGCCACCGCGGCGTCAACATCATCGCCTGCCCGTCGTGCGCCCGTCAGGGCTTCAACGTCATCAAGACGGTGGAGACGCTGGAAGAGCGCCTGGCCCACATCTCCACGCCGATGTCGCTGTCGATCATCGGCTGCGTGGTCAACGGCCCGGGCGAGGCCCTGATGACCGACATCGGCTTCACCGGCGGCGGCGCCGGGGCGGGGATGGTCTATATGGCCGGCAAGCCCGACCACAAGCAGTCGAACGACGGCATGATCGACCACATCGTCGAGCTCGTGGAAAAGAAGGCCGCCGAGCTGCAGGCCGCCAAGGACGCCAAGGCGATCGCCGCCGAATAGGCGACGTCGACCCCGCCTCAGATCACCGGTCGCGATCGCTCGTCGACGTCGGCCAGGGCCGCGGCGACGATGCGCAGGCCCTGCTCCAGTTCGACCCGGTCCGAGGCCGCGCCCAGCGCCAGGCGCACGCCGGTGACGAGGCCCGGCTCGACGATCGGGGCGGCCGGCGGGGTCACTTCAGCGCCGCCGCGCAAAGCGCGCCCGGCCAGGCGCTCGGCCTCCAGCTCGCTCATCGGCAGCCACAGGTGCGGAACCGTGGGCGAGGCCGGGGTCGCCAGGGCGGCGCCCAGCACCGACCGGGCCAGGGCGACGCGGGCGGCGGTCTCCTCGAGGATCTCGGCCAGGATGGCGTCGGCCGTGCCGTCCTCGATCCACTGGCCGGCGATCAGCATGCCAAAGCCCGGCGGCGCGTAGGCGATGGCGCGCATGGTGTCGAGGATCCGCTCCAGGGCCGCTTCGCTGGGCGCCAGCACGAAACCTGCGCGCAGGCCCGGCGCCAGGGTCTTGGACACGCCTGAGACGTGGAAGGTGCGCTCGGGCGCCAGCATCGCCAGGGGCGGCGGCGCGCCGGGCGCATAGGCGCCGTAGATGTCGTCCTCGATCAGGGTCAGGTCCAGCCGCCGGGCGATGGCGACGATCGCCTCGCGCCGGGCCAGCGACATGATCCGTCCCGTCGGGTTCTGCAGGGTGGGCAACAGGGCGACCATGCGGGCGCCGGTGCGCCTGGCGGCGTCTTCCAACGCCTCGGGGATCGCGCCCTCATCGTCCATCGCAACACCTTGCAGGCGATAGCCGGCGTGGGTCGCCAGGGCCTTGACGCCGTGAAAGGTCGAGGCCTCGCACAGCACGACGTCGCCGGGGCGCACGGCCGCGCCGAAGGCCAGGGCCAGGCCCTGCTGGGCCCCCGCGCAGCACGCGAGCCGCGTCCAGGCGGCGGTCTCGAAGCCGGCGCTGCGGGCCAGCCAGGCTGCGGCCGCGCGACGATGGCGCTCCAGCCCTGCGGCGGGGGCGTAGTCGAGATGCTCGGCCAGGTCGGGGCGGCGGCGCAGGCGCTGCATCGTCTCGCCGATCGCCCGCGCGGCCGGCCAGTTCAGGGCGACGTTCTGGGCCAGGTTGATCGGCCCCTCGCGGCGACGCGGGCTGGCGATCGCGCCGGGCGCGTTGACGAAGCTGCCGCGGCCGACATGGGCGCTGACCAGGCCGGCCTTCTCGGCCTCGACATAGGCCCGGGTCACCGTGCCCAGGCCCAGGCCCAGGCGGTGGGCGAGATCGCGCTGCGGCGGCAGGCGCGTTCCGGCCGCCAGGGCGCCGGAGGCGACGTCGGCCCGCAGGGCCTCGACCAGCCGCTCGTAGATCAGGGCGTCGCCGTCGGGCAGGGCGGGGGTCCAGGGGGCGGTCATCGGCGCGGTCCGGCTACATTGTCACTGTATCAATATAAGTTTTGACTCATGGATCAATCGAAATCATCACCGTGACATTCCGCCAGGGAGGTCCCGATGACGCCGCAACTGATCCTCGCCTTCGTGCTGTTCGCCTTCGCCACGGCCGGCACGCCGGGGCCGAACAACATGATGCTGCTGGCCTCGGGCGCGAACTTCGGCTTCCGCGGCACGATCCTGCACATCCTGGGGATCAGCCTGGGCCTTGGCGTGATGGTGCTGGCCATGGGCTTCGGATTGGGCGGCCTGTTCAAGGCCGTGCCGGTGCTGCACGAGATCCTGCGCTGGGCGGGCGCGGCCTACATGCTGTGGCTGGCCTGGAAGATCGGCACGGCCAAGGGCGTCACCGACCGCGAGGCGGGGAGCCGGCCGATGGGTTTCTGGGCGGCGGCGGCCTTTCAGTGGGTGAACCCCAAGGCCTGGGCCATGGCGCTGGGCGCGGTGACCACCTACGCGCCGGAAGGCGGCGGCGTCATGGTCGTGCCGCTGCTGGCGGGCCTGTTCATGCTGGTCGGCGCACCGTGCAGCGCCGCCTGGGCGGGGTTCGGCGTGGCGCTGCGGCGCTTTCTCGACCGACCCGCCATCCTGCGGACGTTCAACGTGACCATGGCCGTGTTGCTGGTGGTCTCGCTGTATCCGACGCTGTTCCGCGATCACGCCGCCAAGGCGCCGCCGCGCGACCTGGCCTTCCTGTCCAAGCCGCTGGTGTTCGGCTGGCGCGGTTGAGGCTTGCACGGGGGCGGGCGGGCGCGTCACATCCCGCTGCGTCCAAGGAGCCCGCCATGCGTTTCGCCGCCGTTCTCGCCGCCACCGTTCTGGCGCTGGTCCCGACCGTCTTCGCCGCCCAGGCCCTGGCCCAGGACCTGAAGGTCGTCGTCCAGGGGCGTGACAGCATCGTCCTGACCCCGGCCGACCTGGCCGCCCTGCCGCGCGGCAAGGCGACGATGGTTGAAGGCGGCAAGAGCGCGGTCTACGAGGGCGCGCTCCTGAACGCGGCGCTGGTGCAGGCCGGGGTGGTGCACGGCGACCGGCTGATGGGGCGCTACCTGAACCAGGTGGTGCTGGTGAAGGCCGCCGACGGCTACGTCTCGATCCTGTCTCTGGCCGAGACCGATCCCTTCTATCGCACCAATCCCGTCGTCATCGCCGACCGCAAGGACGGAGCGCCGCTGGACGCCCGGGAGGGCCCATACCGCGTCGTGGTGGACGGCGACCTCAAGCCGTCGCGCTCTGCAAGGCAGGTGACCACGATCGAGGTCAAGCCGGCCTACTGAGGCTGGACAATCTGGGCGAACCGACAAAGCGTGTTCGCCAAACGATTGTGGGGCTTTTCGTGACCAAGCTTATCCTGAACCGCCGCGGCCTGCTGGCCGCGACCCTGGCCTTCGCCGCCGCGCCGGCCCTCGCCCGCGCAGAGGCGGCGACCTCGACCACCACCCTCAAGGTCGGCGACCGCGACGTCGAGCTGACCATCCTGCGCCCGGACGCGCCCAAGGGGATCATCATCTTCTCGCACGGCGCGGGCGGCTGGCCGACCCACTATGCGGCGCTGCTCGACCTGTGGACCAAGGCCGGCTTCATGATCGTCGCGCCGCTGCACGTCGACTCGATGAAGCACCCCAAGCGGGCCGACTACGACCTGCGCGCGGCCTTCCCGCTGCGCCTGGCCGACCTGGCGGCGGCCACGGACTATGCCGAAAAGGCCGCGCCGGGCCTGCCCATGGCCTCGGCCGGCCACTCCTACGGCTCGCTGATGTCGCTGATCCGCGCCGGCGCGCTGGAGGGGATGATCCCGGCCCAGGATCCCCGCACCAAGGCGGCCCTGTGCTTCTCCAGCCCCGGCGTCATCAAGGGCCTGATCGGGCCGACCGCCTTCCAGGGCGTCAGGAAGCCGATGCTGATGATCACCGGCGACCAGGACGTGCTGCCCGGCATGATCGCCGACTGGCGTGAGCACCTCTATCCGTTCGACACCAGCCCGCCGGGCGAGAAGTACCTGTGGGTCGGCAAGGGCGWCGGCCACGGCCTGTCCTACCACCCCGAGGCGCCGGGCTTTAACGAGTCCGCCGCGCTGAGCGTGGCCTTCCTGAAGGCCAAGGTGCTGGGCGACAAGGCCGCCGAGGCCGTGCTGGCCAAGCAGGCCTCGACGCCGCTGGCGGAGTGGAAGACGCGATAGGTCGGCCAGGGCGGACGGCTCAGGCCGTCCGCACCCGCTCGGCGCCCAGGTTCAGGAAGTCGCGCTTGCCCAGCGGCACGCCGTTGTGGCGCAGGATGTCGTAGGCGGTGACGACGTGGAACTGGAAGTTCGGCAGGGCGAACTCCAGCAGGTAGTCCAGGCCGTTGAAGCCCAGGGTCAGCGGGCCGGCGGGGAACACGACCTCGCGGGTTTCCGCGCCCTCGAAGGCCTCGGCCGGAACGCCTTGCACATAGGCCAGGGTGCGCTCCACGCGGTCCTGCAGCTGGTCGAAGGTGGTCTCGTCGTCGGCCATGGCCGGGGCGACGCCGCCGCTCAGGCGCGCCATGGCGCCGCGCGCCGCGTCGGAAGCGCGCTGGATCTGGCCGGCCAGCGGCAGCATGTCGTCGTACAGGCGGGCCTGGACGTAGGCGTCCGGGTCGGTTCCGGCGGCCTGCGCATGCGCCTTGGCCTTCTGAAGCAGGAGCGACAGCGTGGTCAGGCCGCGCGTGACGGCGGTGGCCGTGACGTGATGGATCGAAAGGGACATGGACGTTTCCTCGGCGAGCCGCGCCGTGCGGCCGGCGGTGTTCTAGCTAGCCGCACCCAAGTCAGTTTTCAAACGATACTGTTGACGGTGGGTGTCAGCAGCCGGCGGCCGGGGCCCCCTCCATTCCCTTCCCCCCCGAAAAGGCCTAGAGAGACCGGCCCAATTCCTCAGCCGTGCGATCTCTTCCCTTGCGACTGCCCCAGGCCCGCCTCGACCAGGTTCTCGACCGTTTCCGCGAAGTGGAGGCGCGCATGGGCGCGGCCACCGACGGCGGCGAGATCGTCAAGCTCTCCAAGGAGCACGCCGAGCTGCGGCCCGTCGCCGAGGCCGTCGAGCGCCTGGCCAAGCTGACCGCCGAACGCGCCGAGCTGGACGAGATGGCCGCCGATCCGGAAATGGCCGCCATGGTCCGCGACGAGATCGTCGCCCTGGACGTGCGCCTGCCGATCCTCGAGCGCGAGCTGGCCCTGATGCTGGCTCCCAAGGACAAGGACGAGAACGCCTCGGCCATCCTGGAAGTGCGCGCGGGCACCGGCGGCGACGAGGCGGCCCTGTTCGCCGGCGACCTGTTCCGCATGTACCAGCGCTACGCCGTCACCCAGGGCTGGCGCGTCGAGGTCGACAGCGTCTCCGAAGGCGAGATGGGCGGCTACAAGGAAATCATCGCCTCGATCACCGGCGACGGCGTGTTCGGCCGGCTGAAGTTCGAGAGCGGCGTGCACCGCGTGCAGCGCGTGCCCGAGACCGAAGCGCAGGGGCGGATCCACACCTCGGCCGCCACCGTGGCCGTGCTGCCGGAAGCCGAGGACGTCGAGATCGAGATCAAGGAAAGCGATCTGCGGATCGACACCTACCGCTCGTCCGGCGCCGGCGGCCAGCACGTCAACAAGACCGACTCGGCCGTGCGCATCACCCACTTGCCGACCGGCGTGGTGGTGACCTCTTCGGAAAAGAGCCAGCACCAGAACCGCGCCAAGGCGATGAAGAACCTGAAGGCGCGGCTCTACGACATGCAGCGCCAGGCCCTGGACGACGCCCGCTCGGACGCCCGCAAGAGCCAGGTCGGCAGCGGCGATCGCTCCGAGCGCATCCGCACCTACAACTTCCCGCAAGGGCGGGTGACCGATCACCGCATCAACCTGACCCTCTACAACCTGGCCAAGGTGATCGAGGGCGAGGCCCTGGACGACGTCATCAACCCGCTGATCGCCGAAGACCAGGCCGCAAGGTTGGCGAGCCTGGAAGACTGATTCCTTCTCCCCTTGCGGGAGAAGGTGTCGGCGAAAGCCGACGGATGAGGGGTCTCTCAGACGCAATACGCCGCGAAAGCTGATCGGCTTTCGCGGCGTTTCTGTTCGTGCAACCCCTCACCCGACCTCGCTCCGCGAGGCCACCCTCTCCCGCAAGGGGAGAGGGTTAGAGCCCAGAGGGTTAGAGCCC
>NZ_JBFTJR010000066.1:0-27050 GCF_056395525.1 Caulobacter sp. 10L414 | reverse complement strand
GCCTTCGGGGCCGCCGGCGCAGCGGTCGGGGCGGCCGGCGCCGCGACACCCGGCGCGGGCGGCGGGGCGGCGTCCACCAGGTCGACGATCAGGTTCTGCTCGACCAGCGGCGGCATCACCTTGATCCCGGCCAGCAGCCCCACGCCCAGCAGCACGTGCAGGCCGCTCGCCACGATCAGGGCGAGGGTGAAAGGCCTCTTGCGGCGAACTGTCGATCGCCTGCCGGCCATCCAGAATCCCTGCTTCCGGCGGACAACGCGCGGTGAAGGTCGAGGTATCCGGCCGATGGGGCGCGGCGATGGCGGCATTGATGCGGCGGCGCAAAGAAAAAGGCCCGGCGTCGCCGCCGGGCCTCCTCATTTCGCCTGAAGCGCGAAAGCGAGCCTTAGGCGGCCGCCTTCTCCTTCACGCCGAAGCGGCCGTAGAAGGTCTCGCCCTTGGCGGCCATCTCGCGCAGCAGGGCCGGCGGGGTGAAGCGCGAGCCGTAGGCCGCGGCCAGCTGGTCGAGGGTCTCGACGAACTTGGCCACGCCCACGCCGTCGATCAGGCTGATCGGACCGCCGGTCCAGGGCGCGAAGCCCCAGCCCAGGATGGCGCCGACGTCGGCTTCGCGCGGATCGACGATCACGCCTTCCTCGAAGCAGCGCGCGGCCTCAACGGCCTGGCGATACAGCAGGCGGGTGCGGATCTGTTCGATCAGCGCCTTGTCGGCGTCCTTCACGGTCACTTCGACCAGGTCCGACAGGCCCGGCCACAGGGTCTTGGGGCCGTTCTCCGGATAGTCGTAGAAGCCCTTGCCGTTCTTGCGGCCGTAGCGGCCCAGATCCTCGACCATCTTGGCGATGATCGCGGTGAACGGACGCTCCTCGTACTTGTCGCCGAGATCCTTCTTCGTCTGGACGGCGATCTTGTGCGACAGGTCCAGCGCGACGTCGTCGTGCATTTCCAGCGGACCGCGCGGCATGCCGGTGGCGCGGCCGACATTGTCGATGATCGCCGGGGCGATGCCGTCGCTGAGCAGCTCCATGCCTTCCTGCACGAAGGTGCCGAAGCAGCGCGAGGTGTAGAAGCCGCGGCTGTCGTTGACGACGATCGGGGTCTTCTTGATCTTCAGGACGTAGTCGATCGACTTGGCCAGGGCTTCCTGGCTGGTCTTCTCGCCCATGATGATCTCGACCAGGCCCATCTTGTCGACCGGCGAGAAGAAGTGGATGCCGATGAACGAGGCCGGACGCACCGAGGCCTCGGCCAGGCCGGTGATCGGCAGGGTCGAGGTGTTGGAGCCGAAGATGGCCGTGTCGGCCAGCTGGGCCTCGGCCTTCTTGGTCACGTCGGCCTTGATGTCGCGGTTTTCGAACACGGCCTCGATGACCAGGTCCGAACCCTTGACGTTGTCGTAGTCGGCGGTCGGGTGGATGAGCGCCAGGATGGCCTCGCCCTTCTCGGCCGTCATCTTGCCGCGCGAGACGGCCTTCTTGACCAGGCCTTCGGCATAGCCCTTGCCCTTGTCGGCGGCTTCTTGGCTCTGGTCGATCAGGACGGTCTCGATGCCGGCCATGGCTTGGACGTAGGCGATGCCCGCGCCCATCATGCCGGCGCCCAGGACGGCGACCTTCTTGACGTCGTAGTGCGGCACGCCGGCCGGACGGCCAGCGCCCTTGCCCAGTTCCTGCAGGGACAGGAACAGGGTGCGGATCATGCCCTTGGCCTGCGGCGTCATCAGGGTCTTGATGAAGTAGCGGGTCTCGATGCGGATGGCGGCGTCGAACGGAACCTGCAGGCCTTCATAGACGGCCTTCATGATGTTCTGCTGGGCCGGATAGTTGCCGTAGGTGTTCTTGCGCAGCATGGCGTTGCCCATGATGAACACCTGGGCGCCGGTCGGGGTGTAGGGGCCGCCGCCGGGGATCTTGAAGTCCTTCTTGTCCCAGGGAGCAACCGGGTCGCCCTTGGTCTTGATCCAGGTCTTGGCGGCCTCGACTTCCGTACCGGCCGGCACGACCTCGTGCACGACCTTGAGGCCCAGGGCCTCGGCCGGCTTCATCGACTTGCCTTCGAGCAGGTAGGGGGCCGCGGCCATCACGCCCATCAGGCGCGTCAGGCGCTGGGTGCCGCCGCCGCCAGGCAGCAGGCCGACCTTGGCTTCCGGCAGGCCCAGCTGCAGCTTCGGCAGGTCGGCGACCACGCGGTAGTGCGTGGCCAGGACGAATTCCAGGCCGCCGCCCAGCGCCAGGCCGTTGATGGCCGCGGCCACCGGCTTGCCGCTGGTTTCCAGGCCGCGGAAGGCCTTGTTGAGCGCGAAGCCGGCGTCGAACGCGGCTTGCAGGTCATTGCCGCCCAGGCCGCCCGAACCGCCCAGTTCGCCCAGGTCGGCGCCGGCGCAGAAGCCCGAGGCCTTGCCCGAGGTGATGACGACGCCCTTGATGGCCGCGTCGGTCTTGATGGTCTCGACCAGCTCGCCGACTTCCTTGATCACCGAAGCGGTCAGGGTGTTCATCGAACGGCCGGGGACGTCGAAGGTGACCAGGGCGATGCCGTCGCCGTCGACCTCGATCTTGAAGTTTTCCATGGTGATGTTCCTCAGATTTTGAGGCCGTACCCCCTCACCCTCCCGTCCCTTCGGGCCGGGCTCCTCCCTCTCCCCATGGGAGAGGTGGACCCTTGCGCGCCCTTCTCCCAGAGGGAGAAGGAGGGGCCCGCGCCGCATCGCGGCGTGGGAGGATGAGGGGTTACGACATTAGGATCAGACGCGTTCGATGACCGTGGCGGTGCCCATGCCGGCGCCGACGCACAGGGTGATCAGGGCGGTTTCCTTGTCGGAGCGTTCCAGCTCGTCGACCATGGTGCCCAGGATCATCGCGCCGGTGGCGCCCAGCGGGTGGCCCATGGCGATGGCGCCGCCGTTGACGTTCATCTTCTCGTGCGGGATGTCCAGCGCCTGCATCATGCGCAGGACGACGGCCGCGAAGGCTTCGTTCAGCTCGTAGAGGTCGATGTCGCCGACTTCCATGCCGAGCTTCTTGAGCAGCTTCTCGGTGACCAGCGAGGGGCCGGTCAGCATGATCGACGGCTCCGAACCGATCGAGGCCATGCCCTTGATGCGGGCGCGGGCCTTCAGGCCCAGCGCGTCGCCCATTTCCTTGGTGCCGATCAGCACGCCGGCGGCGCCGTCGACGATGCCCGAGCTGTTGCCCGCGTGGTGCACGTGGGTCATGCGCTCGACCTGCGGGTAGCGCTGGGTGGCGACCGCGTCGAAGGCCATCTCGCCCATGCCCGTGAACGAGGGGTTCAGCGAGGCCAGGGTCTGCATGGTGGTGGCGCCGCGGACGGTCTCGTCGTGGCTCAGGATGTTGAGGCCCAGCTGGTCCTTCACCGGCACCACCGACTTGGCGAAGCGGTTCTCGGCCCACGACTGGGCGGCGCGGCGCTGGCTCTCGACGGCGTAGGCGTCGACGTCGTCGCGGCTGAAGCCGTAGAGGGTGGCGATCAGGTCGGCCGACACGCCCTGCGGCATGAAGTAGGTCTTGAAGGCCGACGACGGGTCGGTCGGCCAGGCGCCGCCGTCGCTGCCCATCGGCACGCGGCTCATGCTCTCGACGCCGCCGCCGATGGTCAGGTCGGCTTCACCCGAGATGACCTTGGCCGCGGCCATGTTCACGGCTTCCAGGCCCGAGGCGCAGAAGCGGTTGATCTGCACGCCGGCGACGCTCTCGGCGTAGTCGGCGGTCAGGACGGCCGTGCGGGCGATGTCGGAGCCTTGTTCGCCGACCGGGGCCACGCAGCCCAGGACGACGTCGTCGACCTTGGAGGTGTCCAGGCCGTTGCGGTCGCGGATGGCTTCCAGGACCTGGCTGGCCAGCGACAGGGCGGTGATCTCGTGCAGAGAGCCGTCCTTCTTGCCCTTGCCGCGCGGGGTGCGCACGGCGTCGAAGATGTAAGCGTCGGCCATTGAATGGCTCCTTCCTGCGATCTTTTAAGTGTGTTGGGCCCAGAGTGCGTTCGCGCTCTAGACTCTTGTTTTCAAAGCCTTTTCACCCACTCCCAATATGAGCATTGGAGGTGGAAAGGCTTTGCAGGGCGTTTTCGAGCGCCGGCTCGACCCGGACATCCGTCCGAACCGAGTTGGCGATGAAACAGGCGTGGTGGGCGGCCTCGTGCAGGGCCGCCAGCTTGGCTTCGTCGGGCGCATCGCCCTCGAAGACGATGTCGGGACGAAGGGCGACATGGCTAACCCAGTGAGCCCCATGCTCGTTCCGGGTCATCGTGCCTTCGGCCCTGTCGCGATAGGCGCTGATGAAGAAGCCGGAGCGACGGGCCAGATCCAGGAAGGTCAGCATGTGGCAGGACGACAGCGCCGCCACGAACATCTCCTCGGGATCGACGCCCGCCGGGTCCGACCAGGGCAGCGGCACCACCGACGGCGAAGCCGAGCCAAGCGCCGTGACCCCGCCGTCGAACGACAGGGTGTGGGCGCGACTGTAACGCCCCCTGGGGAAGTCCGCCCCGGGCTCCAGCTTCCAGTCGACGATGGCGACGTGGGTCGACATGCTACTTCTTCCAGGTCCCGATCGGCGACTTGTGGATCGGGGCGCAGGTCAGGCCGCGGGCGCTGGCCTTGGCCGAGTAGACGACGCGCTGGCCAAACTCCGGCGGCGGCAGGCGGCAGGGCGTGAAGCCCGAGGTGTTCACCGTCAGCGTCCAGGTGGCGATCTTGGAGCGCAGCAGGTTGTTGCACTGCTCGACGCCGGGCTTCAGCGGCAGGTCGAAGGCGCCGGGCTGGGGACGCTTGCCCTCCAGCTTGCCGGAGAACTGCAGCGGGCGGCGGCCCTCGGCGCGCACGCAGACCACGGCCGAGCGGGCGGTGTCGTTGGGGGGCGGCGGAGCGTCGGCGAACATCATCAGAGCGTCCTCGCGATCAGCAGTTTCATGATCTCGTTGGTGCCGCCGTAGATGCGCTGGACGCGGCTGTCCTTGTACATCCGGGCGATCGGGTACTCGTTCATGAAGCCGTAGCCGCCGAACAGCTGCAGGCAGCGGTCGACGATCTTGTTCTCCAGGTCGGTCACCCAATACTTGGCCATCGAGGCCGTCGAGGCGTCGAGGTCGCCCTTCAGGTGGCGCTCGATGCAGTGGTTGACGAACACCTTGGCGACGGTCGCCTCGGTCTTGCACTCGGCCAGCACGAACTGGGTGTTCTGGAAGGCGATGATCGGCTTGCCGAACGCCTGGCGCTCCTTGACGTAGGCGATGGTCAGCTCCAGCGCCCGCTCGATCGTCGCCATGCCCTGCACGGCGATGTTCAGCCGCTCTTGCGGCAGCTGGGCCATCAGCTGGAAGAAGCCCTGCCCTTCCTCAGTTCCGAGCAGGTTCTCGGTCGGGATCTTCACGTCGTTGAAGAACAGCTCCGACGTGTCCTGAGCCTCGTGGCCCAGCTTGTCGAGGTTGCGGCCGCGCTCGAAGCCCTCGGCCCCATCGGTCTCGACCACCACCAGGCTGGTGCCGCGGGCGCCGCCGGCCGGGTCGGTCTTGGCCACGACGATGATGAGATTGGCCGTCTGGCCGTTGGTGATGAAGGTCTTGGAGCCGTTGACGACGTACTGGTTGCCGACCTTCTTGGCCGACGTCTTGACGCCCTGCAGGTCGGAGCCCGCGCCCGGCTCGGTCATGGCGATCGCGCCGACCAGCTCGCCGGTCGACAGGCGCGGCAGCCACCGCTGCTTCTGCTCCTCGGTGCCGTAGTGGAAGATGTACGGCATGACGATGGCGTTGTGCAGGCTGGCGCCGAAGCCGTCGACGCCCTTCTTGCCCAGCTGTTCCATCAGGACGACCTCGTGGCGATAGTCGCCGCCGGAGCCGCCGTATTCCTCGGGCGTGGAGAGGCCGAGCAGACCGGCCTCTCCTGCCTTGTTCCACATCGCGCGATCGACGCAGTGGTTCTTGCGCCAGGTCGCCACGACGTTTTCAGGAGCGTGCTCGTCGAAGAACTTGCCGACCGCGTCCTCGAAGATCGCGATGTCTTCTTCGGCCATGAAGGCGGGTTTTGCGACGTCGAGCACGCTCATGATCAGAAGGCCTCCGCGGGCAGCGCCATCAGGGTCGCCGAACCGGTCTTCAGTTTGGCCAGATGCGCCCCTGCGTCAGGCAAGACCCGCTCGATGAAATAACGGGCCGTGGCGACCTTGGTCGTGAAGAACGGGTCGGTGGAGCCTTCGGCGATCTTGGCGTTAGCCGCCTTGACCATCAGGGCCCACATGTACGCCAGGCCCGTCAGGCCGAAGAGGTGCATGTAGTCGGTCGAGGCGGCGCCCGCGTTGTCGGGGTTCTGCAGGCCGTTCTGCATCAGCCACATGGTGCCGTCCTGCAGCTGGGCCTTGGTCGCCGCCAGGGCGTCGATGAACGGCTTCAGCTCGGCGTCGCCGTCGTTCTCGCCGACGAACTGGTCGATCTCCTGGAAGAAGGTCATCACGCCGCGGCCGCCCTTGGCCGCCAGCTTGCGGCCGACCAGGTCGAGGGCCTGCACGCCGTTGGTGCCTTCGTAGATCAGGGCGATGCGGCAGTCGCGCAGGTACTGGCTGACCGGGAAGTGCTCGGTGAAGCCCGAGCCGCCGTGCACCTGAACCGCGTTGGAGCAGGCCTGGAAGCCGCGGTCGGTCAGGTAGCCTTTGAGGACCGGGGTCAGCAGGCCCATGTAGTCCTCGGCCTTGGTGCGCACCGCTTCATCCGGGTGAGCGTGGGCCAGGTCGCCGTGCAGGGCGGTCCAGAACAGGAAGGCGCGGCCGCCTTCGATGATGGCCTTGTTCTCCAGCAGCAGGCGACGCACGTCCGGGTGGACGATGATCGGGTCGGCCGGGCCGTCGGCGTTCTTCGGGCCGGTCAGCGAGCGGCCTTGCAGGCGGTCCTTGGCGAAGGCCACGGCGGCCTGGTTGGCCGCTTCGGCCTGGGCCACGCCCTGCAGGCCGACGCCCAGACGGGCCTCGTTCATCATCACGAACATCAGCTTCAGGCCGCTGTTCTCTTCACCGATCAGATAGCCCTCGGCGTCGTCGTACTGCATGACGCAGGTGGCGTTGCCGTGGATGCCCATCTTCTCTTCGAGGCCCACGCACTTGGCGCCCTCGTTGCGCGCGCCCACCGAGCCGTCGGCGTTCGGGAAGAACTTCGGCACGATGAACAGGCTGATGCCCTTCACGCCGGCCGGGGCGCCCTCGATGCGGGCCAGCACCAGGTGGACGATGTTGTCCGACATGTCGTGCTCGCCGGCGCTGATCCAGATCTTCTGGCCGGTGATCTTGTAGCTGCCGTCGGCTTGCGGGACGGCCTTGGTGCGCAGCAAACCGAGGTCCGTGCCGCAGTGCGGCTCGGTCAGGTTCATGGTGCCGGTCCACTCGCCCGTGATCATCTTGGGCAGGTAGGTCTGCTTCTGGGCGTCGGTGCCGCCGGTGTGGATGGCCGAATAGGCGCCGTGGGCCAGGCCCGGGTACATCGAGAAGGCCATGTTGGCGCTGCTCGACATTTCCGAGAACGACAGGTTCACGACGTGCGGCAGGCCTTGGCCGCCGTAGGTCGGATCAGAGCCGAGGCCGGTCCAGCCGCCTTCGCACAGGGCCTTGTAGGCTTCCTTGAAGCCCGGCGGGGTGGTGACGGTGTTGGTGACCGGGTCCAGCTTGCAGCCGGTCTTGTCGCCGACGCTGTTCAGCGGGGCCAGGACCTCGCCGGTGAACTGGGCCGCGCCCTCGACGATCTGCTCGACGACGTCGATCGAGGCGTCGGCGAAGGCCGGCAGGTTGCCGTACTGCTCGATGTTGAGCACGTCGCGCAGCAGGAACATGTGATCGCGAACGGGCGGCTGATAGGTCATTTAAAGCAGTCCTGATGGGTCGGATCGGGGAGGTGGAACCAAGGCCCGCCCGCCCCGCCGGTCTTGGCGGAAACGGGTGCGGCCTTGCGTGTTTTGAGCCTTACTTACCGAGCGCCATTTCGGCGCCGTCGAGGCGGGCGCGCAGCAGCTGTTCGTAGTCGGCCGAGCGCGGCAGGAGGTCGGGGCGGATCTCGGCCAGGCGCTTCTCGAGGCGATCGCAGGCCTCGCGCAACTCGATCAGGGCGCCGTCGATGTCTTCGCGCTGCTGCTCCAGCGCTGAGGCGCGCTCGCGGAACTTCTTCAGCGACCGGGCCATCTGGGCCGCGCCGTCGTCGTTCTCGTCATAGAGGTCGAGCAGTTCGCGGATTTCCGACAGCGACAGGCCCACGCGCTTGCCGCGCAGAATCAGCTGCAGGCGGACGCGGTCCTTGTGGGAATAGACGCGGTTGAGGCCCTCGCGGGCCGGCGTCAGCAGGCCCTTGTCTTCGTAGAAGCGCAGCGCCCGGGGCGTGGCTTTGAATTCGTTGCACAGCTGACGGATCGAGAACGTGCGCTCGGGACGTCGAAGATCGGCTGCCATCGGTACCCTCCCAGGGTGCGGCCGGCCTTCCCGGCCGGGTCATTGGTTATCGCCGTTCACGCTAGACCGGACCTTGCGGAACGTCAACGCTTACGTAAACGTCAACCTTGACCTTGGAGCATAGGTTTACATTCCTAGGCCGGGAGCTTAATTTCCTTTCCGTGCCGTCCCCTGGACGCGTGGAGGACCCAATGCTCTCGCACGCCGAAATCTGGACCGCGATCGACGCGCTGGCCAAGCGGTTCGACATGACGCCGTCGGCCATGGCCAAGCTGGCGGGCCTGGATCCCACCGCCTTCAACCGCTCCAAGCGCGGCGACGTCGACACGCGCCCCCGCTGGCCCTCGACCGAGAGCCTGGCCAAGGTGCTGGAAGCCACGGGCGTGGGATTTTCGGAGTTCGCGGCCCTGACTGAAAGCGCCCAGGGCCGGCGGGCGGGCATCCCGCTGATCGGCCAAGCGCGGGCCGCGCCGGGCCTGTTCGACGAGGCGGGCGCGCCGCGTGGAGCGGGCTGGGAGGAGATGGAGCTTCCGGGGCCGCGGGAGGACGGACTCTACGCCCTGGAGGTCGAGGGCGACACCCTGGCGCCGGTCTATCGCGACGGCGACCGGCTTCTGGTCTCGGCGACGGCCGAGCCCCGGCGCGGCGACCGGGTGGTGGTGATGACCACCGATGGCGAGGTGCTGATCAAGGAACTGGGCCGGCTGACGGCCCGGACGATCGAGCTGACCTCGGTCCTGCGTGACGGCGACGACCGCACGCTCGACCGCATGGCGGTGGCCTGGGTCGCCTGCGTGCAGTGGGTCAGCCAGTAAGCCGACCCGACCTTTCTTTCGAGCACTCCTTCATCCGATAACCGCTTCGCACTTATCGGGGAACGCTCGCCTCAGGTACGCGGGCAGTCGGYGTGGTGGCCGTTGAGCCAGTCGCGCAGCGCCGCGGCGCGGGGATCCTCGCACGACACGTCGACCCGGTAGGAGGCCCAGGTGTCGTTGTGGGCGGCCTCGATGCGGGCGCCGGGGAACTGCGAAGCGATGCCGCCGATCAGGGAGTCGAATTCCGAACGATCGTGCGGGCGAAGCGTGAAGGAAGCCATCGGACTATTCCTGGTTCTGATGGTTCCGAGCCTAGACTCCGAAGTTCGCACAAACCCTTAATTCGAAATTCAGAAAGCGTTCATGAAACGAGGCACGGTGTCGCAGGACGGCGGCCGCCACGGAGAATGCGCGCAAATCCGACCTTGAACCCCCTCCCACCCTGATGTTGAGATAGAGCAGTCAGATCCAATCCGCCGGAGGGGGGGGGGGGGTAATGAAGATATTCATTAGCTGGAGCGGAAAGCGCAGCAAAGCGCTAGCCATCGCTCTCAAAGAATGGCTCCCCCTGATACTGCAATATGCGAAGCCATGGGTTTCCGAAAAAGACATTTCAGCCGGAGAACGCTGGGCTCAAGCCATCGCAGGCGAACTTGAATCCTCAAATTTCGGAATCCTTTGCATTACGCCGGAAAATCTTCGATCCGAATGGATCCTGTTTGAGGCAGGAGCCCTCTCAAAATCCATGCTTGATGCGAAGGTGATACCGCTACTCTTCGGGCTTGAATTAAGCGACCTGAGCGGGCCGCTCTCGCAATTTCAAGCCCTCAAAGTGGATCAGCAGGGTTTGATGGACGTAGTCAAAGCCATCAATGCAGTCGCAGAAAATAAGGCGGCAGATGCGACAATAAATCAACTCGTTCCGGCTCTTTGGCCGCAACTTCAGACGAAACTAGACGAAATACCTGACCAAGAACCCTCAGACAAGCACATGCGCCCCCAAGCAGACATACTTGAGGACCTGGTATCCCAAGTCCGAGGCCTCGGCGCCAGAATGAACGACTTTTCGCCCGAAATATTGGAAAGAGAAATTCGTTATCGTTCGCCAAAGCACTGGGATTTGGACCCCAGGACGATGAACGAAATGATGCACACGTTCGTGGACATGCGTGAAAGCGATATGTCTCTTTTGATGATTGCCGGCCTCATAAGAGATCGCATTCCATGGTTGTCGGAAATTCTTATTGAGTCTTACCGCGAGCTCAAGACAGCTAGCGAGGATGATGCTCGCGAGATCGGACGACGCCTAATGAGGATCATAAAACAATCCACGCGCAACCCGATTAGCGATCGACTAATCGGAGGCAGTAAATCCAATCATATGTTAATTATGGAATTGCCGCACTTTGTCGATCGCGCGATCTCGCTACGATTAGATTCTATACAAGAATCCATCGCTGAAGAGATAGAGCAAGCAACAAAGCAAAGCTAGACCTGAGGCAACCTCAAAGTTGGGCATTTACCCCCTACCGATAAGGTAGGGGGTAGAGGGGCGACATTCCCTAGCCCAGCTTCTCTTCGATCAGGGCGATCGTGCGATCGATCCCGAAGATCGCCGCGAACGAGCCGAAGCGCGGGCCCTGGCTCTGGCCGAGCAGCACTTCGTACAGGGCCTGGAACCAGGCGCGTAGGGGATCAAAGCCGTGGGTCTTGCCGACCTCGAACACCTCGTTCTGGATCAGCTCGGCGTCTTGGGTGCCGGCCGGCATGGCCTTCAGCTTGGCCAGCAGGTCGAGGATCGCGGCGCGTTCCTGGTCGGTCGGGGCGCGGAAGGTCTTCGTCGGTTTGACGAAGTCCTCGTAGTAGTTGATCGCATAGCCGGCCAGGCGGTCGAGCAGCGGCTGGGTTTCCGCCGACGCGCCCGGGATGTAGCGCGACAGGAAGCCCCAGAGGATCTCCTTGGTCGAGGCGTCGGCGGCCGACACCAGGTTCAGCATCAGGCTGAACGACACCGGCGAGCCTTGCTCCGGCGGCTTGCCGGCGTGGATGTGCCAGACCGGGTTGTCGAGCTGCTTGGCGCCTTCCTGGCGGCCGAAGGCGTCCAGTTGCTGCAGGTACTCGTCCGTCGCCTTGGGGATGACGTCGAAATAGAGCTTCTTGGCCGACTTGGGGCTCTGGAACATGTAGTACGACAGGCTTTCCGGCGCGCCGTAGCGCAGCCAGTCCTCCATCGACAGGCCGTTGCCCTTGGACTTGGAGATCTTCTGGTTGTTCTCGTCCAGGAAGAGCTCGTAGTTGAAGCCTTCGGGCGGAACGCCGCCCAGGGCCTTGCAGATCGCGCTGGAGGCCTTGACCGAGTCGATCAGGTCCTTGCCGCTCATCTCGTAGTCGACGCCCAGGGCGGTCCAGCGCATGGCCCAGTCGGGCTTCCACTGCATCTTCACGTGGCCGCCGGTGACCGGGACCTCGACCTTGGAGCCGTCCTCGTCCTCGAAGACGATCGTGCCCTTCTCGACGTTGCGCTCCAGGGTCGGAACCTGCAGCACCTTGCCGGTGGTCGGGCTGACCGGGAGGAACGGCGAATAGGTGGCGCGGCGCTCTTCGCCCAGGGTCGGCAGCATGACCTTCTGGATGGCGTCGAAACGCGCCAGGGCCGTCAGCAGCGTCTCGTCGAACAGGCCGCCTTTGTAGCATTCCGTCGAGCTGACGAACTCGTACTCGAAGCCGAAGCTGTCGAGGAAGGCGCGCAGGCGGGCGTTGTTGTGGGCGCCGAAGCTGTCATGGGTGCCGAAGGGGTCGCGGACGACCGTCAGCGGCTTGCCCAGGTCCTCGATCAGCGGCTGCTTGTTCTCGATGTTGTCCGGAACCTTGCGCAGGCCGTCCATGTCGTCGCTGAAAGCGATCAGGCGGGTCGGGATGTGGTCGTCGACCAGCGCGCGGAAGGCCTGGCGCACCATGGTCGTGCGCGCCACTTCACCGAACGTGCCCAGGTGCGGCAGACCGGACGGGCCATAGCCGGTCTCGAAGATCACGGCCTTGGAAAGGGCCGGATAGGCTTTCACCGCCTCGTCGGTCTTGCCGGCGTCGATCAGGGCTTTCGCAGCGTCCTGGTCGGCGCGGTCGGGGAGGCGCACGCGCAGGACGCGGGCGATGGTGGCGCGCGCCTGCTCGAACGGCCAGGAGCGGGCTTCGCGGGCGAGGGGGGAGAGGCCTTCAAACATGGCCGCGCGTATAAACCCTGGCGGGGAATGAGGCTAGGGCGTGGGGATCACAGACACACCGCTTGTCAGAACAGACGCGGATCGAACCGGAACGGCTCCTCGCGCTCAACCCGGACGCCGACGAAGGCCGGATGGCGTGGATTGATCAGCGTATTGATCTCCTGGGGCACCACCTGGCTAGGCACGCGCAGACACAGCGCCTCGCCGGCTGCCAGGAAGGCGTCACCGACCGTCACGCTGTCACCCGGCGGCGTGTCCAGCGCCACACTCGGCGCATTGTCGGGCACGTAGATCCACAGCAGGCGGTAGTCCAGCGGCAGCAGGTCAGGCGCCAGGTCGAGATGCACCAGAACCTCCAGCACGGCCAGGCTCGGGCTGGCGGCGGTGTAGAGCATCGGCCGCCCGGGCGAGTTCCAGCGCCCGCCGTAGAGCCGAGCCCCCCCCGTCCAGGCCGACATGGGCGGCCTTGGCGATGCGATGGACGGTCATCGACGAACCCTCAGAAGTGATCCGCCTTCGGATTCATACCGCATGGCGTGCTACGTCAAATGCACGTCTCAAGCCGCCAGGCCGTGGGCGATCTGGCCCAGCAGCCGCTCGACGCCCTGGGCGCCGAGATCGGTGTCGGCCATCGAGATCGGCGTCTGGCCTTCCAGCGTACGATTGGGCCGCTCCAGCCAGCGCCAGGCGCGCTCCTGGTCGCCCAGCACGTCCTCGGCGGCCGCCACCATGCGGGCGATCCGCACCATGCGGTCAGACTCGGCCGGATCCAGCGGCTGGTCGGCGTCCCGGCGGCGATTGAAGGTGCGCCGCGGCATCACATAGGGCTCGATGGCCGAGAACGGCTGATGCGTGGCCGCCAGGAAGCCATCAACCGAAGCGACCGGCAGGCCCCTGCGGACCAGCCGGACCACGTCGAACTCCGTAGCCAGCGGGCCTGTTACCGCCTCACCGCCAAGCAGTTCTTGGATTTTCACAACCGTGGCCATGCGATGCCAACCAAACGCCGCTACATCAGCAGCGTTTTGAATATAGGCCGAAGGCGGGCTGTGGACAAGTTCCACACCCACTCCCTCGTCATCCCGGCCGGAGCACAGCGGAGAGCCGGGACCCAGGGGACTGGGAGCGGTATTCAGACTGCCCCTTCGCAGACACAGCCGCATTGCGCCGGCCCCTGGGTCCCGGGTCTACGGCCCGCTGTGCGGTCCTTCGCCCGGGATGACGGACTTGGGGTTACGCCACCTTCGCGCCCGCCCGGTTGCGCACCAGGTCGTCGACCACAGACGGATCGGCCAGGGTCGAGGTGTCGCCCAGGGCGTCGACCGCGTTCTCGGCGATCTTGCGCAGGATGCGGCGCATGATCTTGCCCGAGCGGGTCTTGGGCAGGCCGGGCGCCCATTGCAGGACGTCCGGCGCGGCGAAGGGGCCGATCTCGTGACGCACCCACAGCACCAGCTGCTTGCGCAGTTCCTCGGTGGCGACCGCGTCGGCCTTCAGGGTGACATAGGCGTAGACGCCCTGGCCCTTGATGTCGTGCGGATAGCCGACCACCGCGGCCTCGGCGACGGCTTCGTGGGCCACCAGGGCGCTCTCGATCTCGGCCGTGCCCAGGCGGTGGCCCGAGACGTTGATGACGTCGTCGACCCGGCCGGTGATCCAGTAGTAGCCGTCGGCGTCGCGCTTGCAGCCGTCGCCGGTGAAGTACTTGCCGGGATAGGTCGAGAAATAGGTCTCGAAGAAGCGCTGGTGGTCGCCATAGACCGTGCGCATCTGGCCCGGCCAGCTGTCGGTGATCACGAGGTTGCCCTCGGTCGCGCCCTCAAGCACGGCGCCCTCGGCGTCGACCAGCTGCAGCTTCACGCCCGGCAGCGGCTTGGTGGCCGAGCCCGGCTTGAGGTCGGTGGCGCCCGGCAGCGGCGAGACGAGGATGCCGCCGGTCTCGGTCTGCCACCAGGTGTCGACGATCGGCAGGCGGTCCTTGCCGACCACGCGATGATACCAGAGCCAAGCTTCCGGATTGATCGGCTCGCCGACGCTGCCCAGCAGGCGCAGCGACGACAGGTCGTTCTTCAGAACGTGCTCGTCGCCCTCGCGCATCAGGGCGCGCAGGGCCGTGGGCGCGGTGTAGAAGATCTCGACCTTGTGCTTGTCGACCACGTCCCAGAAGCGCGACGGGGTCGGGTAGTTGGGCACGCCCTCGAAGATCAGGCTGGTCCCGCCGTTGGCCAGCGGGCCGTAGACCACGTAGCTGTGGCCGGTGACCCAGCCCACGTCGGCGGTGCACCAGAAGATTTCGCCGGGGCGGTAGTCGAACACCGACTCGAAGGTCCAGCTGGCCCAGGCCAGGTACCCCCCGGTGGTGTGCAGCACGCCCTTGGGCTTACCCGTCGAGCCGGAGGTGTAGAGGATGAACAGCGGATCCTCGGCGTTCATCGGCTCAGGCGTGCAGTCGGGCGACGCCGCGTCCCTGACGTCGTTCCAGATCACGTCGCGACCTTCGACCACCGGCACGTCGGCGCCGGTCCAGCGGACCATCAGCACCTTCTCGACCTGCGGGCAGTGGGTCAGGGCCTCGTCGATATTGGCCTTCAGCGGCACGGTCTTGCCGCCGCGACGGCCCTGGTCGGCGGTGATGACCAGGCGCGAGTCGCAATCCTGGATGCGGCCGGCGATGCTGTCGGGCGAGAAGCCGCCGAACACCACCGAATGGATGGCGCCGATGCGCGCGCAGGCCAGCATGGCGATCGCCGCCACGGGCACCATCGGCAGGTAGATGGTGATCCGGTCGCCCTTCCTGGCGCCCAGGTCCTTCAGCACATTGGCCATGCGGCAGACCTGGTCGTGCAGCTGGCAGTAGGTGATCTTGTCGGAGACGCCCGGCTCGTCACCCTCGAAGATCAGGGCGACGTCGTCCTTGCGGTGCGGCAGATGGCGGTCGATGCAGTTGGCGCTGACGTTCAGCACCCCGTCCTCGTACCAGCGGATGCGGAAGTCGTCCTTGGCGTAGGAGACGTTCTTGATCTTCGTCGGGGCCTTGATCCAGTCGAGGCGGGCGGCGAGATCGCGCCAATAGCCCTCGGGGTCGCTTTCGACGCGGGCCACGGCGGCCTCGTAGCCCTCGGCGTCGATATGGGCCTTGCCCGCCCAGTCTTCCGGCACCGGAAACAGCTGTCCGTCGCTCACCACGCGTCTCCCTAACGTCTCTTCAGTCGATCTTGTCGTCGCCAGCGGTCTTGCCGCTGCGTCAGTCGTCGTCTTGCGAGCGGGAGTATGCGAAGCATCACCCCCCGCGCAAGCAGACCAATTCTGTTTCTGACGACAGAAAGTTGGTCTTGTTCGATTTGTCGGTTTTGGAGCTCCTAGCGCCCACCCTATCAGCCCGTCATTCCCGCCCTTGTGGCGGGAAACCCTGGTTCAGCCCGCAAGGGCGTAGCAAGCGGCGCGCTTAGCGCGCCGCCCCTTCTGCACTTGCAGCGGATAGAGGGGTTCCCGCCACAAGGGCGGGAATGACGGGAAGAAAAAGTGGGTCCTAGAAGAAGCCCAGCGCCTTGGCGCTGTAGCTGACCAGCAGGTTCTTGGTCTGCTGATAGTGGTCGAGCATCATCTTGTGGGTCTCGCGGCCCACGCCCGACTGCTTGTAGCCGCCGAAGGCCGCGTGGGCCGGATAGGCGTGGTAGCAGTTGGTCCACACCCGGCCGGCCTGGATGCCGCGCCCGAAGCGGTAGGCGCGCGCGCCGTCGCGGGTCCACACCCCGGCGCCGAGACCGAAGGCGGTGTCGTTGGCGATCTCCAGCGCCTCTTCCTCGGTCTCGAAGGCGGTCACCGCCAGGACGGGGCCGAAGATCTCCTCCTGGAAGATCCGCATCTTGTTGTGGCCCTCGAACACAGTGGGCTCGACATAGAACCCGTCGGCCAGCTGGCCGGGCAGCACGGTGCGAGAGCCGCCGGTCAGCAGGCGCGCGCCCTCGTTGCGGCCCACGTCCATGTAGCCGAGGATCTTATTCAGCTGCTCCTCGGAGGCCTGGGCGCCGATCATGGTGGCGGGATCCAGCGGATTGCCCTGCACCACCGCCTGCACGCGCTTCAGCGCCTTCTCCATGAACTTGTCGTAGATCGACTTCTGCACCAGCGCACGGCTGGGGCAGGTGCAGACCTCGCCCTGGTTCAGGGCGAACATCGCAAAGCCTTCCAGCGCCTTGTCGAGATAGTCGTCATCCTGCGCGGCCACGTCGGCGAAGAAGATGTTGGGCGACTTGCCGCCCAGCTCCAGCGTCACCGGGATCAGGTTCTGGCTGGCGTACTGCATGATGAGGCGCCCGGTGCTCGTCTCGCCGGTGAAGGCGATCTTGGCGATGCGCGGGCTGGACGCCAGCGGCTTGCCCGCCTCCAGGCCGAAACCGTTGACCACATTGACCACGCCCGGCGGCAGCAGGTCGCCGATCAGCTCGAACAGCACCATGATCGAGGCCGGGGTCTGCTCGGCGGGCTTCAGCACCACGCAGTTGCCGGCCGCGAGCGCGGGAGCCAGCTTCCAGCAGGCCATCAGCAGCGGGAAGTTCCACGGGATGATCTGGCCGACCACGCCCAGCGGTTCGTGGAAGTGATAGGCGATGGTGTCGTGGTCGATCTCGGAGATCGCGCCTTCCTGGCTGCGCAGGCAGCCGGCGAAATAGCGGAAGTGGTCGATGGCCAGCGGCAGGTCGGCGGCCGTGGTCTCGCGGATCGGCTTGCCGTTGTCCCAGGTCTCGGCGTTGGCCAGGACGGCGAGGTTCTCCTCCATGCGGTCGGCGATCTTCAGCAGGATCCGCGAGCGGTCGGCGGCGCTGGTCCTGCCCCAGGCGTCCTTGGCGGCGTGGGCGGCGTCCAGGGCGCGCTCGACGTCTTCGGCCTGCGAGCGGGCGATCTCGCAGATCTTGCGGCCGGTGATCGGCGAGGCGTTGTCGAAGTAACGGCCTTCGGCCGGGGCGACCCACTGGCCGCCGATGAAGTTGTCGTAGCGCGCCTTGAACGGCGGGCGGGACAGCGAGTCGATGAACTCGGGCTTGGTCATGGTTTCCTCCGTCGCGCCGTGTTCGGCGTCGCAGGGAGGAGCTTGCGCCCGGATTTTTGATCTGGAGCGGGACGGCGGCGGAGACCGGTACGGGGTGTCTCAGGTTTGCGACAGGTGGAGGCGGCTTCTAAAGACCCTCTCCCAGAGGGAGAGGGAGGGGCCCAGGCGATAGCCTGGGAGGGTGAGGGGTTTCAGCGTGTCAGGTTGAAGCGCGGGGCCGTGGTCTTTCCGGAAAGGGTGAAACCTCTCACCCTCCCACCGCTGCGCGGCGGGCCCCTCCCTCTCTCCTAGAGAGAGGGTTCAGTTACCCCGCCCCAGCCCAAGCCGGTTGATCTTGCGGTGCAGCGTCGCGCGGCTGACGCCCAGCGCGGTCGCGGCGGCGGAGACGTTGCCGCCGGCCGCCCCCAGCGCCCGACGCACCGCGGCGCGTTCGGCGTCTTCCAGGTCGGCGCCGCGATCGGGCGAGGGCAGGCCGCGCCGCAGCTTGTCGTCGGTCAGCTCCAGGGCCTGGCGGGCGGCGCGGGTGGCGCCGATGACGACGTCGTCGGCGTCGACAGCCAGCATCGGGGTTGAGGCGCGGTCGGCGCGGCCGTCGGCCAGCAGCACGATGCGCGCGCCGGGGAAGGCCTCGCGGAAGGCCCTGGACTCGATGCGCCGAGCCGCGTCGTTGACCACCGCCTCCATCAGCCCGGTCATGCCCTCCAGCCCCTGCCGGCAGGACGAGACGTCCAGAGCGCCCGCCAGCCGCCCCTGCGGGTCGAACAGCGGCGCGACGGTGCAGGAAAGGCCGATGTTGCGGGTGTGGAAGTGCTGGTCGCGGTGGATGGTCAGGGTGCGCTGCTCGGCGATGCAGGTGCCGATGCCGTTGGTGCCTTCGCTGGCCTCGCTCCACACCGCGCCCGTCCACAGGCCCCAGCGGTGGAACACCGGATCGTCGGCCGCCGCGCCCCGGCGGTCGACCGGCACGCCGACGCTGTCGGTCAGCAGCACGCACGAGCCTTGCGCGCCGACGGCCTGGAACAGGGCGTCCAGCGTGTCGGACGCCGCCGCGCGCAGGGCGCCCATGCGCTCCTGGGCCTCCAGCAGCTCGCGCTCGGAGAGGGTTTCGGGGGCCTTGCGGTTCTCGGGATCCAGGCCGTGCAGCACCAAGCTGCGCCGCCAGGACGCCGCCACCGGCGACAGGGCCGGCCCCGCGCCGTCGAGCACGGCCAGCACGTCCCGGGCGTGGGCTTGGGCCATCAGCGGTCTCCTCCCCGGCGTTCTGCATGACGCCGGGCCGGCACCTTGCGCGCGGCAGGCGCCCGGGGGCAAGCACGCGCAGGTCGAGTGCGCCGCGGCTCGGCCGCACGCCGTTCGGGCAGATTGGGGGTCGGCGAAGCCCGACTTCGGGCGTAAAGCGCTGGCAAGGCCGGTCGCAACCCCGGCCGCCGACGCCTTCCGGAGTACCCCGCCATGCTGCTCGCCCTCTCGACCTGGCCCGAGATCGAAGCCTTCCTCCAGCGTTCGAAGACGGTGATCGTACCGATCGGCTCCAACGAGCAGCACGGGCCGACGGGCCTTTTGGGCACCGACTGGCTGTGCCCCGAGATCATCGCCCACGAGGCCTCCAAGCGTTCGGACGAGGTGCTGGTGGCGCCGACCTTCAATGTCGGCATGGCCCAGCACCATCTGGCCTTCCCGGGCACCATCTTCCTGCGCCCGTCGACCTTCATGGCCGCCATCGGCGACTGGACGCGCTCGCTAGGCGCCCACGGGTTCGAGAAGATCTATTTCCTCAACGGCCACGGCGGCAACGTCGCCACCATCGAGGCGGCCTTTTCGGAAATCTACGCCGAGTACAGCTTCCGCAAGGAGCGCTGCCCCTTCGCCATGAAGCTGAAGAACTGGTGGGACCTCGACGGCGTCAACGCCCTGGCCATGCGCCAATTCCCGGTCGGCCACGGCAGCCACGCCACGCCGTCCGAGATCGCCGTGACCCAGTGGGGCTATCCCGACAGCATCAAGACCGCTGAGTACGAGCCCAAGATCGCCCCCACCGGCCCGATCCGCGAGGCCCTGGACTTCCGCGCCCGCTACGCCGACGGCCGCATGGGCTCGGACCCCGCCCTGGCCACGCCCGAAAAGGGCGGCGAACTGGTGGAACAGGCCGTGGTGTCGCTGATCAAGGACCTGGCGGCGTTCGGCGGCGAGGCACGGCCGTAACGCCAGAAATGCTCCCCTTCTGGAGGAGCTGTCGCGAAGCGACTGAGGGGGTTGCTCGGCATTCGCCGCGCCAGCCCCCTCCGGCCCTCTGGGCCACCTCCCCCGAAGGGGGAGGATCTATTCAGATAACCCCCGCCCGCAGCAGGTCGTGCACGTGCAGCACGCCCACCGGGCTGCCGCCCTCGACGACGAACAGCACGGTGATCCGGCGCTCGTTCATCACCTTGAGGGCCTCGGCCGCCAGCGCGTGGGGGCCGATCACCAGCGGGCCCTTGGTCATCACTTCGCCGGCGACATGGGTCATCAGGCCGTCCATGTGGCGGCGCAGGTCGCCGTCGGTGATCAGGCCGACCAGCGCGCCGGCGCCGTCGACCACGCCCACCGCGCCGAAACGCTTCTGGCTCATCACCAGCAGGGCCTCGCTCATCGGCGCGCCCTCCCCGATCAGCGGCAGCTCGTCCTGCCCGTGCATCAGGTCGGCCACGGTGCGCAGCACCGCCCCCAGCTTGCCGCCCGGATGGAAGACGCGGAAGTCGCTGGCGGTGAAGCCGCGGCTTTCCAGCAGCGCCACGGCCAGCGCGTCGCCCAGGGCGATCTGCAGGGTGGTCGAGGTGGTCGGCGCATTGACCTCCGCCGTCGCTTCCGGCGCGTCGGGCAGCAGCAGCAGCACGTCGCCGGCCTGGCCCAGCTGGCTGGTCGCCACCGCCGTGATGGCGATCAGCGGAATGGAGAAGCGCTTGCAGTAGGCCAGCGTGTCGGCCAGCTCGCGGGCCTCGCCCGATTTCGACAGCGCCAGCACCACGTCGTCGGGACCGATCATGCCCAGGTCGCCGTGGCTGGCCTCGGCCGGATGGACGAACATCGCCTGGCTGCCGGTCGAGGCCAGGGTGGCGGCGATCTTGCGCGCCACGTGGCCCGACTTGCCCATGCCGGTGCAGACGATGCGGCCCTTGGCGTCGTGCATCACCTGCACCGCGCGCGCGAAGGCCTCGCCCAGGCCGTCGGCCATCTGGTTCAGGGCCTGAGCCTCGATGCTCAGCACCCGGCGGCCCACGGCCACGGCGTCGGAAATCGTATCGGTCATGTGGTCAGAAACTCCGTGCGCAGCCCATATCAGCCCGCGCGCGGTTGAGCGAGGCCGAGGGCTACTCGAAGAGCTCGGCCAGGTCGGCCAGCAGGTCCCGCCGCCAGGCCTCGGCCGGTCCGGCGGCGCGAGCGGCCTGCAGCCGCGCGAAGGCCTCGGCCACCGCCTCGCCGTCGACATGGTCGATCCCGTTCAGGGCGGAGAAGGCCTCGTGCGCGACCTCGAGGCCGCCCTCGATCGCGAGGTCGACCAGCAGGCCAAGGTGCGGGCCGCAGTCGTACATGGCCAGGGCGTGAACCAGCGTGCCCCGCTGGCCGGCGAGGTCGGGCCGCAGGATCAGGCGAGCCAGCACCGCGTCCAGGCCCGGCTTGCGCGCATCGGCCAGGCGCAGGGCCATGGCGTTGCGCTCGCGCGCGTCGTCGCAGGCTTCCAGAGCGTGCAGGTCGTCCGGGCTCAAGAGGCTAGCGCGGGATCTCGGCCGTCTTGACCAGGGCCACCTGGCGATAGACCGCCGCGACCTCGAAATAGCGGCCGAAGGCGGCGTGGAAGTGATCCACCGCCTGCTTCACGCCCGGGCCGCCGATCTCGCTGATGTCGTGCCAGTAGTCGTCGAGCACCATCATGCCGCCCACCTCCAGCAGGCTGGCGCAGCAGCACAGGTCGATCATCACCGCCAGGGCGGTGTGGCTGCCGTCGACATAGATCAGGTCGAACTTGTCGCCCGCCTGCAGCATCTTGGGCAGTTCGTAGGTCGAGAAGCCCTTGTGGGTCGCCACCTTGCCGAAGGTGGTGCGGGCCATGTTGCGGTGGAAGCGCGGCTCGACGGCCAGATACTTCTCTTCCGGGTTCAGGCCCTCGTCGAACCAGGGATCGATCACCGTCACGTCGAGGCGGTCGGGGAACATCCAGTCCATGAAGGCGAGGTTCCGGCCCTCATAGGCGCCGATCTCCATGTAGCGCACCTTGGGGCCGTCGGCCGGGCGCTTGGCCATGAAGTCGCGCAGCAGCGGGGCCACGAACGGAATGTTGTTGGCCGCCCAGGCCGAGGTGAACTCGAAGCCCTTGGCCTCGCAGTAGGTGGAGAAGGCGCCGGCGCTGTCGTTGTCGCGGGCCTTGCCCAGCATGGTGCGGGCCAGCTGCGGGGCCAGGCGCGGATTGATCTTGCCCAGCGAGCGGAGCTTGGCGCCCGCGCCCCGCGCGTCGACGGCGTCGGTCAGTTCGGCGTCGAAGGCGCCGGTCTGGGCGGGGGTCGTTCCGTCGGCCATGGCGGCGCGCTCCTCTCAAGGTCGAGGAACCCTAACCGACCATCGGTTAAGGAAGGGTCAGGCCGCGAAGACCTGCCCCGCCTCCACCCGGATCGGCCACGGCGTCAGGTGCTTGCCGCCGCACGGCCCCGCCACGCAGGCGCCGTCGGCGATGCGGAACAGGGCCGCGTGGCCGGCGCACAGGATCAGGTCGTTCTCGCGGGTCAGGAACCGGCCGTTGAACCCGGCCAGCGGCCAGCCGGCGTGGGGACAGCTGTCGACATAGCCGAACACCCCGCCGTCCTTGCGGACGACGAAGCCGGCGAACATCGCCTCGCCCTCGCGATACCGAAAGCCCGCCGCGCCCGGCTCGGGGATGTCGGCCAGGGCGCAGATCGCCTGGCCGGGCGCGGGGCGGGCGGGATTGTCGTCCATCGGGCCTAGAGCGCGCCGACGGCCAGGCGCCAGGGATTGATCTCGACGCTCTCGAAGATCCCGGCGGCGGTATAGGGGTCGTTGTCGGCCTGGGCCTGGGCGACGGACACGTCGTCGGCCTCGACCACCAGGATCGAACCGATCGGATTGCCCTCGTCGTTCAGCAGGGCGCCGGCCAGCTTCAGGTTGGTCGACTGGGCCAGGTATTCCAGGTGCTTGGGACGCACGGCCAGGCGGGTTTCGAGCGCGCCGGGCTTGTCCTTGCAGACGATGGCGTAGAGCGGCATGGGCGGTTTCCTTCGTGTTGTTTCGGCGAGGCCCTGCGTCCTTCGAGGCCCGCTGCGCGGGCGCCTCAGGATGAGGGGATTTCAGTGCAAGATGGTCCTCATCCTGAGGTGCGCGACGAAGGCGCGCCTCGAAGGACGCACGGTCATTCCGCCTTCAGCGGCCGCGAGAGCAGGCCGAGGATGGCGCTGTCGACGTCGACCTCGCCGGCCAGGATGGCGGCGACGGCCTCGCAGATCGGGGTCTCGACGTTCAGCTTGCGGGCCAGCGCCCGCACGGCCGGGGCCGAGGCGACGCCTTCGGCGACGCTGACCTTGCCCGCCAGGGCCTGTTCCAGGGTCTGGCCCGCGCCAAGCGCCAGGCCGACGCTCATGTTGCGCGACTGGCTGGACGAGCAGGTGAGCACCAGGTCGCCCAGGCCGCACAGGCCGGCCACGGTCTCGGCCTTGCCGCCGGCCGCCACGGCCAGGCGGGTCAGCTCGGCGAAGCCGCGGGTGATCAGGGCGGCGTGAGCGTTGCGGCCCAGGCCCTTGCCCTCGGAAATGCCGCAGGCGATGGCCAGCACGTTCTTCACCGCCCCGCCGGCCTCGGCGCCGATCACGTCGGCGGCCCAGTAGGGGCGGAAGGTCGGGATGGCGATCGCCTCGACGATCTTCCTGCCCAGCGCCTCGTCCTCGCAGGCCAGGGTGGCGGCGGCGGGCAGGCCGCGGGCGACCTCGCCGGCGAAGCTGGGCCCCGACAGCACGGCGATGGCCACGCCCGGCAGGGCCTCGGCCGCCACCTCGGTCATCAGCTTCAGCGAGCCCTGCTCGACGCCTTTGGAGCACAGCACCACCGGAACGCCCGGTTTCAGGTGCGGGGCGAGGGCCGCCATGGCCGAGCGCAGGTGCTGGGCCGGCGGCACGGCCAGGATCAGGTCGCAGGACGCCAGACCCGCCATGTCGGCGACGGCGGTGACCGCCGGCTCCAGCGTCACGCCCGGCAGGAACATCGTGTTCTCGCGCTTGTCGGCGATTGAGGCCACGACCTCCGGCTCACGCGCCTGCAGGGTCACCTGGAGACCGGCCCGGGCCGCGACCTGGGCCAGGGCCGTGCCCCAGGCCCCGGCGCCGACGACGCCCGCGTGCGTGAAGGTCATGCCTTGGCTCCCTTGCGACCGAAACTGTTGCTCGGATTGGATAACGCCGCGGCCTCGTCGAGGGGCCAGCGGGGACGCGCCACGGCGTCCAGATCGTCGGAAATGCCCGCCGCCAGGCGCTCGGCCCCGGCCAGGGCGATCATGGCGGCGTTGTCGGTGCAGTAGGCCAGCGGCGGCGCGTCGAACGAAAAGCCGTTGTCCTCGCACACCTTCAGCAGCGCCGCGCGCACCGCGCCGTTGGCGGCCACCCCGCCGGCCACGACGAAGCGGCGCTCGCCGGCCTCGTGATCGGCAGCATAGAGCTTCATGGCCCGGTCGGTGCGCTCGGAAAGCTGGCGGGCGATGGCGAACTGCACGGCGGCGGCCAGGTCGGCGCGCTCCTGCTCGGTCGTCAGCGTCGCGGCGATGCGGGCGGCGGCCGTCTTCAGGCCCGAGAACGAGAAGTCGCAGTCCTTGCGGCCCAGCAAGGCGCGCGGCAGTTCGTACTTCGAAGCATCGCCCGTCCTGGCCAGCTTCTCCAGCGCCGGACCGCCGGGATAGGGCAAACCAAGGCTCTTGGCGATCTTGTCGAAGGCTTCGCCGGCCGCGTCGTCGATCGTGGTGCCCAGGCGCTTGCAGGCGCCCACGCCGCCGACTTCCAAGAGCTGGCAGTGCCCGCCCGAGACCAGCAGCAGCAGGAAGGGATAGGCCACCTCGGCGCCCAGGCGGGCCGAGACCGCGTGGCCCTCAAGGTGGTTGACCGCCACCAGCGGCAGGTCGCGGGCCAGGGCCACCGCCTTGCCGAAAGCCAGCCCCACCATCACCCCGCCGACCAGGCCGGGGCCGGCCGTGGCCGCCACGCCGTCCAGCGCGTCATAGCCGATCCCGGCCGCGCGCATCGCCTCGGCGGCGACGCTGTCGATGACCTCGACATGGGCGCGGGCGGCGATCTCGGGCACCACGCCGCCGAACGGCGCGTGCTGCTCGAACTGGGTGCCGACGATCGACGACAGCACCTCGACGCGCCCGTCCGGGCTGCGGCGCACCACCGAGGCGGCGGTCTCGTCGCAGCTGGTCTCAAGACCAAGGATCGTAAGGCCAAACTTCGTAAGGGTTGTCATGCGGTTGCGGGGTTCCCGCCGCTCCTGTAGCAGCGAAGGCTTGTCTTTCGCATGCAGGTAACGTCCAGACCGTGTCCCGGCAACCCATCCGCATCGGCGCGCGCGGCTCCAAGCTCTCGCTCGCCCAGTCCGGCCACATGCAGGCGCGGATCGCCCACGCCCTCGGCGCGCCGCTGGACGCCGGCCCCGAAGAGATCGCGGCTTACGCCCAGCTGATCCCGATCGTCACCAGCGGCGACCGCATCCAGGACCGCCGGCTGATGGAGATCGGCGGCAAGGGCCTGTTCACCAAGGAGATCGAGGAGGCCCTGCTCGACGGCCGCATCGACTGCGCGGTGCATTCTCTGAAGGACATGCCGGCCGAACTGCCCCCGGGCCTGGTGCTGGCCGCGACGCCCGAACGCGAAGACCCCCGCGACGCCTTCATCAGCAAGGTCGCCCAGCGGCTGGAAGACCTGCCCCACGGCGCGCGCCTGGGCACCGCCTCCTTGCGTCGCCAGGCCCAGGCCCTGCACGTGCGCCCCGACCTCGACGTCGTGATGCTGCGCGGCAATGTCGACACCCGCCTGGCCAAGCTCGAGCGCGGCGAGGCCGACGCCATCCTGCTGGCCCAGTCGGGCCTCAACCGCCTGGGCATGGGCCACATCCCGCAAAGCTGGCTCGACCCGCTGGCCGCGCCGCCCGCGCCGGGCCAGGGCGCCCTGGCCATCGAGAGCCGGGCCGAAGACGTCGACGCCCCCTGGCTGGCGGCGATCCGCTGCCGCCCCACCACCATCGCCGTCGCCGCCGAACGCGGCGCGCTCTACGCCCTGGAAGGCTCGTGCCGCACGGCCGTCGGCGCCTATGGCCGCCTCGACGGATCGCGCCTGTCGCTGCTGGTCGAGGCCCTCAGCCCCGACGGCGTTATTCGCGTCCGCCACGAGGGCGAGGTGGTGCTGACCGGCGACGACGACGCCGGCCAGGCGCTCGCCCTGGGCCTTTCGCTGGGCGCGGCGGTCAAGGCCGAGGGCGGCAACGCCATCATCGCGCCGACGGAATGAACCCGGGCGCTTCCCGCGTCTGGATCACCCGCGCCCGGCCCGGCGCCGAGGCCACCGCCGCGCGCCTTTCGGCGCTCGGCTTCTCGCCGCTGATCGACCCGCTGCTGGAGGTCCGCGACCTGCCGTGGACGGCCGACCTTTCCGGCGTCGGGGCCCTGGCCTTCACCAGCCGCAACGGCCTGGCCGCCTTCGCCCGGGCCAGCGCCCGGCGCGACCTGCCGGTATTCGCGGTCGGCGCGGCCACCGCCGACCTGGCGGCCGAGGCCGGCTTCTCGCGCATCGAATCGGCCGACGGCGACGTGGCCGCCCTGGCCGCCCTGATCGCGGCCCGACGGGAAGCCTTCGAGGGCGCGGTGCTGCATCCGGCCGCCGCGGAACCGGCCGGCGACCTTGTCTCGCCGCTGGCCCGCGCCGAAATCCAGGCCTGCGCGATCGCCGTCTACGAAAGCGTCGTGCGCGCCCCTACGGCCGAAACCCTGGCGGTCCTCGACGATCTTGGCGCCGTGCTGCTGCACTCGCCCAAGGCCGCCCGGGCGCTCGCCGCCGTACTGACCGAGCATCCCGCGCCAAGCCTGAAGGCATTCTGCCTGTCGCCCGCCGTCGCCGCGCCGCTGGCCGCGCTTTGCGCCGACGGACGCCTTGGGCCTGTGGCCGCCGCGCCGCGCCCCCGTGAAACAGCGTTGTTCGACCTGCTCTCGCCTTAAGGCGAAGTTGCACCCAAATCGCGCGTGGGGCACGAATGGAGGCCATGAGCGCCGCCCCCGACCCCGCCGAAATCGCCGCCCCCAGCGACCCGGCCCTCTACGCCCGGAAGCCCCTGCTGGGCCCGATGTTCTGGGTGATGATCGTGCTGTGCGTCGCCTGCGTCGGCGCGGGCGCCGCCATCGCCCGCTTCGGCCCCGCCTGGTTCGCCCGCAAGGACGCCTCGCCGCAGGCGCCGCCGACGGCCCAGGCCCCGGTCGCGGCCGGCTTCGCCGCCCCCGCCGCCGACGTCCCGG
>NZ_JBFTJR010000065.1:0-27184 GCF_056395525.1 Caulobacter sp. 10L414 | reverse complement strand
GGAGGAGAAAAGGAAAGGGCGGCGCCGTCGCCGGCGCCGCCCTCTTTAGTTCAGGTCTTCGCCTTCGATCAGAAGGGCGACTGGATCGAGAGCCTGACGCCCTGGCTGTCGCTGTCCTTGCTGACCATGTTGTCGAAGTCCAGGCCGAACCGGATGCCGTTCTTGATGGTCAGGTCGGCCCCGAGCTCCAGCCGCAGCTGGTCGCGGTCGATCGGATCCACCGTCAGGCGGTAGGTCGGCCCGCCCACCCAGTCGGTGTAGCTGAGCAGGGCGTCGTTGGCCTTCTCGAAGTCGTGCGAGTACTCGACCCGGAAGCGCGGAGCCAGCAGGCCGGCCGCCGTCTTGCGGAGGAACTCGCCACGCAGACCCAGGGTGCCGGTCAGGCTCTTCACGGTCTGCGCGTGGTAGGTCAGGCCGTAGGGCCCGCCGCCGTCTTCCGAGAACGCATCCAGCTGCGAGCGGCTGAAGGCGAAGCGGCCGTAGGGCGACAGCAGGCTGGTCGGCGTCCGGTGCTCCATCCCGAAGGTCAGGGCCGCGAACACCTGGTCGCCATCACGCTCGCCGTTCACCAGCTCGCCCGTCGTGGTGACGTAGCGGCGGGTGTCGAAGTCGAGCGTGCCGTAGCCGAGGACCCCGTCGATGAAGGTCTTCTCGCCCGTCTTCAGACTGGCGTAGAGGCCCGCGCTGTAGCTTTCGGCGCGGCTCTTGGTGCCCGACTTGCCGATCCGACTGGAGTCGCGGCCGTAGCCGAGACCCAGGCCGAAGGCGAAGTCTTCGTTCACCCGGTAGTCGACGCCGCCGGTCAGGCCGTCGGTGGTGAAGCGGAAGCCGCTTTGCGACCCAACCGCGTCACGCATCCCGAAGTCCGCCGAACCGGCCGCCCAGACGCCCCAACGCTTGGGACCAGCCTGGCCGTCCTCGCCGTCGTCCTGGGCCGAGTAACCGGCCTTGGCTTCGGGCAGCAGGGGGCTGGACGGATCGGCCGCGTCGTTCATGCCGAGGCTGGCGTACTTGCGGAACCGCTCGCGCGCCTCCAGCCCGTCGTCGCGCTCGACATCGCCGCCACGAACGCTGACCCCGAACCCGCGACCCGCGCCGCCGCCGTTGTGCAGCTGCTCGAGGCGACGGTTGAAGTTGCTGATCTGGGCGTCGGCGAAGCGGATGGCCGCCGCGTCCTGAGCCGCGATCAGGCCCTTCACTTCAGGATCCTTCGACGGATCCGGGCGAGCCGTGACGATCACGTTGACCCGACCCGGAGCCGACGTCGCGAAGGCGTTGGTCAGGGTGTAGGTCACCACCGCCGTACCCGCGAAGGCGTTGTCGGGGGTGAAGGTCAGGGTGTAGGCGCCCGACGAGGGGTTGGTCACCACGGCCGCGCCGGAGCCGGCGGGCGTGACGGCCACCACCGCCGCACCGATGAACGGTCCGCCGCTGGCCCCGCTGACCAGATTAACGACCGCCTTCTGGCCGGCGAGGATCTCGACGGTGATCGGCGGTGCCGTCAGGGGCGCGGGGTTGACGGTCACGGTCACCGGGATCGGAGCCGAATCACCGAACGGATTGCTGATCCGGTAGGTGAAGCTGTCCGAACCGGAGAAGCCGGTGGCCGGGGTGTAGACGATGGTCTCGCCGTTGACCGCGGCCGCGCCCTTGGTCGGGGCGGCCACGACCGCCACGCCCGTGAACGGACCGCCGGTCGCGCCTTGCGTCGCCGCCAGGGTGACCGACTGGCCGGCCAGGACCGTGATGGTCTGGGCCGACTGGGCCGGGACCGCCAGCGGAGCGACCGTGACGGTGACCGTCGCCGGACCGCCCGTGCCGCCTTCGCCGGTGGCCGTGTAGGTGAAGGTGTCCGTACCGAAGAAGTTCTGGGCCGGAGCATAGGTCACGTTGAGGCCCGAGATCGTCGCCGTGCCGTTGGTCGGAGCCGTGGCGATGGCGATGGTCGAGATCGGGCCGGTGTCGTTGGCGGTCACCGGGATGACCACCGTGGCGTTGGCGTTGAGGCTGGCCGTGTCGTTGACGACCACCGGAGCCGGCGCGGCGACAGCCACCGTGATCGCGGCCGGGGCCGAGGTGCCCCCAGGACCGGTCGCGGCGTACGAGAAGCTGTCGGTGCCGTAGTAGCCCGGGTTCGGCGTGTAGGTGATGGTCACCGGCCCGCCGCTCTGCGACCGCATCCGCGCCGCGCCGCCATTGACCACGGCCGTGCCGTGATCGGCCTGCCGGGTGATGATGACGCTGTCGTAGAAGCCGTCGATCAGGCTCGATACGTCGATGGTCGTGGGTTGCCCCGGGTCGGTCTCGGTGGAGACCGGCTCGACCACCGGCGGCGGCGCCGGATTGACCACCAGGGTCAGGCTCACGCTCGTCGAGAAGGGAGTCGGCCCCGTGGAGGAGTCGCTCGCCGTCACGACGATCGGGAAGGAGCCGGCCTCGGTCGGCGTGCCCGAGAGGACGCCGCTGGTCGTGTCGAGCGACAGACCGGTCGGCAGCGTCCCGCTCAGGGCGTAGCGGTAGGGAGTGACCCCGCCCGTCGCCTGGAAGGTCAGGCTGTAGGCCATGCCGTAGTCGGCCGCCGGCGCGGAGGTCGGCGACAGGGTCATGGTCGGGCTGGCGATATCCATCGACAGGGCGTCGGTGCCCACGGCGCCGAAGCTGTCGGTGGCGGTCACGCTGAAGCCGAAGGTCCCGGCGGCCGTCGGCAGGCCCGAAAGCACGCCGCTGCTGCTGAGGCTCAGGCCGGCCGGCAGGACGCCGGTGACGCTGTAGCTGTAGGGACCCGTGCCGCCGGAGGTCGACAGCACCTGGTTGTAGCTCTGGCCGACGACGCCGTTGGCGGGCGAAGCCGTGACCAGGGTCACCTGGGCGATGTCGACGCTATAGGCCTGCGAGACGGGGAAGCCGTTCGCATCCGTGGCGGTGACGGTGAAGTTGGCCACGCCCGTGGCGCTTTGCAGCGCCGCGCCCGAGATCACGCCGCCCGCGCTCAGGGTCAGGCCGTTCGGCAGGGCGCCGGCGGTGACCGCGTAGCTGTAGGGCGAGGTGCCGCCCGCCGCCGAGAAGGTGGCGGTGTAAGGCACGGTGGCCGTGCCGGCCGGAAGCGGACCCGCCGCCGGCGACAGGGTCATGGCCGGCGCGCCGACCACCAGGGTGTAGGCGACCCCAGGACCCGGATAGGGACCCGGCGCCACCGAACCGTCGCTCGCCGTCACGGTGAAGGCGAACGAGCCGGTGACCGTGGCCGAACCGGAGAGCGCGCCCGCCGGGGTCAGGGTCAGGCCGGCCGGCAGGGCGCCGGAGGTGACCGCGAAGGTGTGCGGCGCCACCCCGCCCGTGGCCGTGAAGGTCTGGCTGTAGGGGACGAAGGCCGTGGCGGTCGGCAGGGCGCCGGCCGTCGGGGCGGTGATCGTCACCAGGGGAGCCAGGATGTTGATCGGGAAGGTGGCCTGGCCCTCGGCGCCATAGGCGTCGGTGGCCTTGATCACCGCGCTGAACGTCCCGGCCGCGGTCGGGGTCCCCGAGAGGACGCCGGCCGTGCTGAGCGTCAGGCCCGTCGGCAGAGAGGCGCCGACAACGGTGAAGGTGTAGGGCGCCGTGCCCGTCGAGGCCGTGAAGGTCGCGCCGGGATAGGCGGTGGCGACGATGCCGTCGACCGGCGTGCCGGCGACCACCAGGGTCGGCGCCGTCACCGTGACGCTGACCGTGGCCGGGGCCGAAGACCCGCCCGCGTTGCCGCCCGTATAGGTGAAGCTGTCCGTGCCCGAGAAGCCGGCCGTCGGCACGTAGTCGAAGGTGGCGCTGGCGCCCGCCCCGACCAGCGTCGCCGTGCCGTGGCTCGGAGCGCTGGCGATGGCGACCGACGTGGCCGGCACGCCGGTCAGGTTCGGAGCGATCGTGTTGGTGGTGCTGTTGGCGGCCACGGTCGCGCTGACCGCGTTCGCGGTCGGCGGAGCCGGGACGTTCACCTCCAGGGTGAAGGCCTTGGTCGTGGCGTAGGCGCCGCCCGTGGTGCTGTCCTGCGACCGGACCGTGAAGGTGTACGAGCCCACCGCCGTCGGCGTGCCCGAGAGCACGCCGCCGCCGCCGAGGACGATCCCCGGCGGAGTGGCGCCGGAGACCACGCTGTATTGATAGGGCGCGGTGCCCCCGGCGGTGTCGATCGCCTGGTTATAGGCCGTGTGCTGGGTCGCCGCCGGCAGGCCGGCCGCCGTCGTGATGGTCAGAGTCGGCGCGTCGACCACGACGTTGGTGTACGCCCGGGCCACGGTGTACGGCCCGATCCCGGTGGAGAAATCCTGGGCCGCGATCGTGAAGCTGAAGGTCCCCGACGCCGTCGGCGTGCCGGTGATCTCGCCAGTCGTGGACAGGCTGAGGCCAGGCGGCAGCACGGTTCCGCCAAACATGGAGTAGGTATAGGGCGCCGTGCCGCCGCCGGCCGTGATGGTGGCGGTGTAGGCGACGCCGGCCTTCATCCCGCTCAGCGTGCTGGGCGTGAGGGTCAGGGCCGGGTTGTTGAACGTGCCCGTATAGGTCCGCGTGCCGAGGAACGGCGCGCCGGCGCCCGTCGACGAGTCCGTCGCGGTGACCGTGAAGCTGTAGGCGCCGCCATGGGTCGGCGTGCCGGTGATCTGGCCGCTGGAGGACAGGGACAGGCCGGCCGGCATCGCGCCCACGACCGCGTACTGGTAGGGGGCCACGCCGCCGGTGGCGGTGAGGGTCCGGTTGTAGGCGACGCCGATCTGGCCGTTGGCCGGCGAGATCGGATCCAGGGCGATCGTCGGCGCGTCGATGGTCCAGCTGTAGGCCTGCGAGCCCGTATAGGGGCCGGCGCCGGTGCTGGCGTCTTGAGCCGTGATCGTGAAGTTGAACGTGCCCGCCGCCGTCGTCGTGCCCGTGATCTGGCCGCCGGTCGACAGGCCAAGGCCGGTCGGCAGCGTGCCGGTGTGCGAGAAGGTGTAGCCGGCCGTGCCGCCGCTGGCGGTGATCGTCTGGTTCACCGTCGTGCCGGTCGCGACCGCCGTCAGGGAGCCGGGCGAGACCGTGATGGTCGGCGCGTCAACCGTCAGGCCGTAGTTCTGGGTGATCTGGAACGGCCCGGTGCCCGCCGAGCTGTCCGTCGCGGTGACGCTGAAGTTGAACGGACCGCCCCCTTCCGTCGGCGTGCCCGAGAGCACGTTGCCGGTAATGGTCATGCCGGTCGGCAGGTCGCCCGCCCAGCTGTAGGTGTAGGGCGCAGTGCCGCCCGACGCCGTGAAGGTGCGGGTGTAGGCGCTGGCGATCGTCGCGTTGGTCACCGGCGTGTTCGGCGCCAGCGAGAGCGTCGGCGCGGCAATGGTGATGGCGTAAGGCAGAGCGCCGGTATAGGCGCCGCCCGCGCCGCTGCCGCCGCCCGTGCTGGAGTCAGTGGCCGTGACGATGAAGTTGTAGGTCCCCGCGCCGGTCGGCGTGCCGCTGATCTGCAGGTTGCCGCCGACGAGCGACGGGCTGAGGCCCGGAGGCAGCGACCCCGAGGTGACCGCGAAGGTGTAGCCCGCCGTGCCGCCCGACGCGCTGACGGTGGCGGTGTAGGGAGCCGCGATCGTACCGCCGGTCAGCGGCGAGGCCGGCGACAGGACGATGGTCGGCGCATCGACGATCAGCGTGAAGTTCTGCGTTCCGGAGTACGTGCCGCCGGCGGTCGAGTCCTGAGCGCGGATGACGATCGGGAACGAACCGCCCTCGGTCGGCGTGCCCGAGATGCCGCCGGCCGCGAAGCTGAGGCCGTCCGGCAGCGTGCCGCTGTCGAGGGTGATGGTGTAGGGCCCCGTGCCGCCGCTGGCGGAGAAGCTGGCGCTGTAGCTGGCCGCAACCGTGCCTTGCGGCAGCGGGTCGGGCGTCGACGCCACGGCGATCGTCGGCGCGGAGACCGTGATGCTGTAGGCCGCCTGCCCCTGGTAGTTGTTGCCGCTGCTGTCGGTGGCGGTGATCGTGAAGTTGAAGGTCCCGGTGCTGGTCGGCGTGCCGGAGATCGTGCCGCTGCTGAGGCTCATGCCCGGAGGCAGGGCGCCGGCGGTGACGGCGAAGGTATAGGGCGCGATCGAGCCCGAAGCCGAGATGCCCTGGCTGTAGCTCGACGCGCCGGCCTGGGCGCCTGGAAGGGCGCCGGCGGCAGGCGACAGGGTGATGTTCGGCAGGGCGATGCTCAGCGAGGCCGAGGCCGTGCTGGTGTAGCTGCCGTTGCCGCCCGAGTTGTCGGTGACAGTGACCACGACCGTGGCGTTGGTCGCCGTGGTCGGGGTGCCGCTGATGACGCCCGAGCTATTCATCGTCAGGCCGGCAGGCAGGCCCGTGGCCGAGTAGCTGTTGTAGGGCGGGTTGCCGCCGCTGATGGTCACGGGCGAGGCGACGCCGTTGTAGGCGACGCCGACCGTGCCGGTGGAGGCCGGCAGGGTGACCGAGAACACCGGATCGTTCACGGTCACGAAGACCTGGCTGACGTTCGACGTGCCGCCGGCGTTGGTGGCGACCCAGTTGAAGGTGTCGGTGCCACGGAAGCCGACCGGCGGGGTGTAGCTCATCAGGCCGGCGCTATCGACGGAGACCGTCCCGCCATAGGACGAGGCGCCGACCTGGTAGCCGGTCGGGCTTTCGGTGGCGTGCGGAGCCGCGCTGAAGGTCGTCGCCGTGGCCGAACCGGTGTTGTAGGTCAGGCCGCTGATGGAGAAGGACGAGGTCACCGGAGCCGGCGGGGTGCCCACCGACAAGGTCGCCGTCGTGTTGGCGTTGTACGGACCAGCGCCCAGCGAGCTGTCGGTGACGTTCACGGTGACGGTGAAGGTCCCCTGGACCGCCGGCGTGCCGCTGATGACGGCGCCGACGGCGCTCAGGCCCGAAGGCAGGCCGCTGATGCTGTTGACGGTGTAGGTCGCCCGGCCGCCCGAGAAGGTGACGGGGTTGCCGCCGGCGTTATAGACCCGTTCGACGGTGCCGGTGGCCGACGGCAGGGTCACCGAGATCGTCGGATTGCCGACCGTGACGGTGACGGTCGCCGGCGCTGAGGTGCCGCCGGCGTTGGTGGCCGTATAGGTGAAGCTGTCGTTGGCGTTGCGATAGCCGACGGGCGGCGTGTAGGTCGCGTCCCCGCTGCTGTTGACGCTGACGCTGCCGCCCTGGGCCGTGGTCGCCGAACCGACCGCATAGCTGGTCGGCGTGTCGCCCCCCGTGAGGTAGAATGACAGGTTGATGTTCGTCGTCAGGTTCGAGCCGTCGTTATAGGCGACGATCGAGCCGTAGCTCGCCGAGCCGGCGATCGGCGGCGCGACGAACGTGAAGCCGGACGTGGCCGTGCCGCCGGCCGTCGTGACGGCCACGGGGACGGAGCCAGACGCATGAGCCGGGGTGGTGAACACGATCGACGTCGGATTGGTGGACGTAGGCGTCACGGTCGCGCCGTCGACGGTGAGGGTAGCCCCGCTGAGGTTCGTGCCGCTGATCGTCACGGACGTTCCACCGGCCGTCGTACCCGACGTGGGCGACAGCGACGAGATCGTCGGCGCCGCGACATAGTTGAAGCTAGACGAGGCCGAGCCGCCGGCGGTGGTCACGACCACCGGAACCGAGCCTGCCGCGTGCGCGGGGGTGATGAACACGACTGAGGTCGGGCTTGTCGAGTTCGGCGTCACGGTCACGCCGTCGACAGTCAGCGTGGCGTTCAAGAGGCCCGTGCCGGCGATGTTCACGCTGTTTCCGCCGCCCGTGGGTCCCGAACTGGGCGTAAGTGAGGAAATCGTGGGAGCGGCGACAAAGGTGTACTGGTTGGCCGTGGCGGTGGCGCTGGTGCCGCCGACGGTGGTGACCCGGACGTTGACCGTGCTGGCCGAGCCGGCCGGGGCGACCGCCGTGATCTGGCTGGCGCCGTTGACGACGAAGCTGACGGCGGGCGTGCCCCCGAAGGTCACGGCCGAGGCGTTGAGGAAATTCGTGCCGGCGAGGGTGACCGACGTGCCCGAGGTGAGCGGGCCGGCGTTCGGCGTGACCGAGGTCACCGTCGGCGGCGCAACATAGGTGAAGCTGGACAGCGCCGTGCCGCCGGTGGTGGTCACGGCCACGCTGACCGTGCCGGCCGCATGGGCGGGCGTGGTGAAGACGATCGAAGTGTCGGTGTGCGTGCCCGGGGTGACCGTGACGCCGTCGACGGTGACGCTGGCGCCCAGGAAGTTCTGACCGGTGAGCGTCACCGAGGTGCCGCCCGCGGTCGGGCCTTCGTTCGGCGACAGGCCCGAGATCGTCGGCGGGGCGGGCGTGCAGGTGGCCGTGGTCGTGGCCGTCCCGTCCGTGCTCGGGGCGATGCGGGTCTGGAACGCGAACTCGGTCGCAGTCGGGCTGTAGGAATAGGTTCCGCCGCCGACCCCGATATTGGTGACCGTTCCGCCCGAATCCGTCGACCGCTGGAATTGCACCAGCGGTCCGTTCGAGACCATCGTGACCGAAATCGTGTCGCCGACGGCGAAACTGTGAGGTCCGCCCGGATACCATCGGCTTTGCGCCAAGGCCGCCCCGGTCAGGTTGACATTGACCCCCTGGAAGGTGACCGCGCCCGTGTTCTGCCGCGCGTCGGTGCTAGACACGGCGCTGCTGGCGATGACGGTGGTCTGGTTCAGCGCACCGGCGTTGACGGCGGCGCACCCGGTGGATGCGGCCGCCAGCGTCGGCGCCAGGGTGGTCAGCATGGCGAACAGCGCAATGGCGACGTGGCGAAGCCGCAGGCCTCCCGCACGCCGCTCGAGCTTTTCACCCTTGGTCGCGAACGACGCCAAATCCCGCAGAACGCGGGTCAGCCACCCCTGGAACATCGATTTCCCCAGCCCCAATTATCCACGCGCGGTTGCCCGCCCCGGACTCTCCGTCCGCGCGCATTAACAGCCCACTACACGTAACTGTACATTATGCACAGCCCCAAGGCGTTTCCCGTGTGAATTGTCACATCACGCGCACAGAGTGTGTCCCAAAGTTGAGACACCGATGTGCGTGACCGGTTTTCAAGGGATTTCCGGGACTTGCCGCACGCCTGATCGGAGCTGGGGCAGCCGCGTGAAACGAGCGCCTTGCGCGCTAGGGGCGTCGCTGTATAGCCTAGCAACTCAACATTGTGGGAGGGCCTGACGCCATGGACTTCTATATGGCTATGATCGTGCAGTTCGCGGGTAACTTCGCCCCGCGCAACTTCATGTATACCAACGGACAGATTATCGGCATCGCGCAGAACACCGCTCTGTTCTCGCTGCTCGGCACCACCTTCGGCGGCAACGGCCAGACCACCTTTGCTCTGCCGGACCTGCGCGGCCGCACCATGGTCGGCCCGGGCCAAGGCCCCGGCCTGCCGACCTACGTCCAGGGCGAGATGGCGGGTTCGCCGACCACCACCCTGAGCATCCTCAACATGCCGGCGCACAACCACGCGGCCGTGTTCACCCCGACCGGCTCGCCGACGGTGAACGTCACCGCTCTGAGCGGCGTCGCCAACGGCTCGCAAGCCGTGCAACCGACCGCCAACGCCCAGATCTGTAACGCCTACGACGCCACCAACTTCTCGTCGGCCAGCATCTTCGCCCCGGCCGGCACGGCGGGCACCGCCGTCAACCTGAGCGCGGGCAACGTCGCCGGCATCGCCGGCAGCGTCACCGTCGGCGTCACCGGCAACAGCCAGCCGTTCGACTCCATGCAACCCTATCTGGGCCTGCAATCGATCATCTGCACCGCCGGCATCTTCCCGTCGCGCAACTGATCACCGAATACGGAAACGCCGGCCCGTGGCTGTCCACGGGCCGGCGTTTTCTATTTCTGATCGCGCTTTTTCGGCCCAGCCGGCGCCGTCAGTTGAAGATGGCCTGGTAGACCCGGGCGTTGGGCAGCGGCTTCAGCTGGGTGATGACGATCGTGTGCGGCCCCCCCTTGCCGCAGTCGAATTCGTAGGCCCCGTCGATCAGGCTGATGTTCATCGGCGACTCGAACATCAGCGAGAAGGGCTCGCGGATGTCGTTCGGATAGCCGGGGCGGAAAATCGCCGCCAGGGTGATCTCGACAGGATGCGGAACGGTGGCGACGCGCACCTGCTTGCCCACCCACGCTTCGAAATCTTCCGGCTTCAGCAGCAGCATGACATCCCCCTCGCCTGTCTTGAACTTGGTACGCCTTGAACTTGTCTTGGCCGATCGCGCAGAAAACGCAACCTATGCGTCGATCTAGCCCATTCACCCGCGAGTCGTCGCGATGAAATCACCATTCGACATGCCGCCCCTGCCCGCGGCGCTGCAGGCCCGCGACACGACCGTACGCGCGATCGAGGACGGCGAAACACAGTTGCTGATGCAGTGGCATGCAGCCTTCCGGGGCGCGTCCTTCCTGGCGATGGGATGGAGCCAGGCGCAGGTGGCCGCGATGATGGCCGACCAGTTCCGCCTGCAGCAGATCCACATCGCCGGCGCCTATCCCGAGGCGGATCGCTGGCTGGTGCTGGCGGGCGCGGTTCCGGCCGGCCAGCTGCTGCTCGACCGCGCGCGGGACGACTGGCGGCTGATCGACCTGCTGCTAGCGCCGGAGGCCCGGGGTCTTGGCCTGGGCTCTGGTCTGATGGCGTGGATAAAGGACGCGGCCGCCCAGGCCGGCGCCGCGTCGATCACGCTGGATGTCGGGTTCGACAACGCTCCGGCCCAGGCGCTCTACCGCAAGGCCGGCTTCGTCGAGACGCCGTCGGAGACCGAGATCGCCGTCGCCATGCGCTGGCGCCCGGCCTGAACCCAGCCGTCCCGACGGGGTGTTCGGCGGGGCACAAACAAAACCCGCCATGCGCAGTTCCTAGTTCTATCCGTGAAGTCCGCCAGCGCCGCCGCGCGCGTCCTGGCGCGCCCGCGAGGCCGATGATCCTGGTCCTCCCGCTTCCCCTTCCCAGACAGGCCCGCCTTACGGGCGAAGCCTGCCGCCTGAGCCAGTCCCTATGCCCAGGCCGCCGATCTGGCAAGTCGAATCCCGCTTTCTGCGATGTAGTTTCATAAATTGAGAATAGTGCGTATCAATAGTTTCAAAATTGAAATTTTACGATATCTAAGTGATCGTCAGTTTTCAGATACGAAAAGAGAGCTTAATACATGGTTATGTTGTCAAAACTCAGACAACAGAGATTGACAACGACGCCTCTTCGATAAGATTTTTGACGTCGTCGCAGAGATCAAGAGATCCGCGGCGACCGTGAAGACCGCTCATTGCTCGCGACGGCGCAAACCCCCGCCCGATCGCGACACGCCGAAGCCCGACGCCGGAGATCCCGGCGACCGGCCAGCGCTCCGACGCCCGCCGCGCGTCGCCCCGAGCCTCGGCGTCCATGCAAGCCCGCATCGACAGTCGTTCCGTCGCGCCCTGCCGGTCGCGACCAGCCCCGTCGTCGCGCCTTGCCTCCAGCCATCCAGCAACACGCCGCGGAGCGCGCTCTCGCGGCGAAAGAAGGCGGTTCACCGCCAGTCTCTCATCGGAGGAAACCCATGAAACACCAACTGCTGGCGACCACGGGCCTCGCCGTCGCCATCCTGGGGATCGGCGCCCCCGCCGCCCTGGCCCAGACCCCCGCCTCCTCCCCCGGCGCCACGGTCGAGAACAAGGTCGAAGAGATCGTCGTCGTCGGCACCCGCGCCAGCCTGCAGTCGGCCATGGGCCGCAAGAAGCGGGCCGGCACGATCTCCGACTCCATCGTCGCCGAGGACATCAGCCAGTTCCCCGACAAGAACGTCGGCGAGGCGCTCGGCCGGGTGACCGGCGTGCAGTTGGCCCGCGACTTCGGCGAGGGCAACGCGGTGTCGATCCGCGGCGTCGAGCCCGACCTCAACCGGGTCGAGATCAACGGCATGAGCACCCTGTCGACGGCCGGCAACCTGCAGGTCTATGGCGGCGGCGGCCGCTCCAACGACTTCCGCGAACTGGCCTCCGAGCTGGTCAAGTCGATCGACGTGTTCAAGGGCTTCACCGCCGACATGACCGAAGGCGGCGTCGGCGGCACGGTCAGCGTCACCACCCGCAAGCCGCTCGACTTCAAGAAGCCGACCCTGTCGTTCACCGGCTCGATGCAGAACCTCGACACGGTCGACGGCTGGAAGCCGCGCGGCAACGTCTTCGCCGCCACCCAACTGTTCGACGGGCGCCTGGGCCTGATGGCCAACGTCACCTACGACAAGGTGAACACCCGCGGCGACTACGTCCGCAACTCGTCGTGGGGCCGGTTCGCCGACTTCGACAACTCGGCCGACAAGACCGTCGACTACTACTCCACCGCCTACAGCCAGGACATCGTCGACCTGGCCAGCGGCGTCGACACCTATGCCGGCTGCTCGTCGCTGGTGACGCCCGACGCCACCCAGATCTCGACCAGCAACCTGCGCACGGCCTGCCAGAGCCAGTGGTACGACTACGCCCCGCGCGTGGCCCGCTACGGCGTCTGGACCCGCACCGACGAGCGGATCTCGGCCGAGTTCACGGCCCAGTACAAGTTCACCGACAAGATCGACGCCTGGGTCAGCTACAACCGCAATGAGCGCAGCCAGCGGCTGAACGACATCAACTACGGCACCGACTTCACCTCGGCGACACGCTTGCGCAACACCGCCGCCAACGGCACGTCGTGCTCGAGCACCGACACCACCGCCGGCTCGGTGGTCACCGACGCCAACCACAACGTCATCCAGTACACCCTGGGCAACTGCCTCACCACCTCGGGGGCCGGCGGCTACAACGGCTTCGGCATCAGCGCCCGCGACTTCGCCTACGAGTCGACCAGCGACTACTACAACATCGGCGCCAACTACCGGGGCGACCGCCTGCAGATCGAGTTCCAGGCCTCCAGCGCCGAGACCTCGACCGTCTCGCAGACCAACAACGTCAGCGTCAGCTTCGACACGCCGGGCATGACGGTGACGCTGGACCCGTCGACCGGCAATCCGTCCTTCACCTTCGCCGACGGCTACAGCCCCTCGGACGCCTCCGCGATCCGCCAGTGGCAGATCCAGTACCGCCCGTCGAACTCCCAGTCGGAGGAGAAGCAGTACAAGATCGACTTCGACTACGAGGTCGACCTGCCGTTCCTGAAGAAGATCGAGTTCGGCGGCCGCGCCACCGACTTCTCGACCTCGGGCTACGGCTATGGCGGCTACATCATCGACGGCGGCGCCAACGCCTATTCGACCACCGACGACACGGTGATCTACAGCAACGCGGTGAACTCGACGGCGACCATCCTGGCCAGCCAGACGGCCGACCAGACCAACCCGACCAACGCCTCGGCCGCCTACACCACCGGCTACTGGTCGACGAGCGAGACCTGGTCGCGGGCGTTCTCGAACGCCGTCTTCGCCCAGGCCATGACCCAGCTGCCCAGCGCCTTCTATTTCGGCGGCGGCGGCCTACCCTCGACCTGGCTGTATCCGGACTTCAACAAGGTCGCCCAGTACCTCGACACGTCGCACTTCAACCTGAACAACCTGGAGACCACGACGGGCAACGACGGCGAGACCTACGAGCAGATCCCCTACAAGATCCAGGAACAGACCGACGCCCAGTACATCAAGTTCAACTACGCCTTCCCGCTGCTGGGCTACGACGTGAACGGCAACTTCGGCTGGCGGCGCGTCCACACCAAGACGCAAGGCACCGGGGCCCAGACCCGCAGCGAGACCTATGCGGCGACCAATGGCGGCACCTCGACCACCTACGTGCTGAGCAACAGCATCGCCACCATGACCAAGGACTACACGGTGTGGCTGCCCAGCTTCAACGTGGGCCTGTGGCTGGCGCCCAACAAGCTGGCGGCCCGCGCCGGCTTCGCCCAGCTGATGGCCCGTCCGCGCATGGACTACCTGATGCCGACGGTCAGCTGCACCACCGACAACTCGCCCGACGCCAACGGCGAGTTCGACGAGCCCAGCTGCTCGGCCGGCAATCCGGAACTGAAGCCCTATCGCGCCAACCAGTACGACCTGTCGTTCGAGTATTATCCCAACAGCGACACCCAGATCTCGCTGGGCCTGTTCTACAAGGACATCGAGTCGTTCTACGTCTCGTCGCGCACACTGATCGGCAAGGTCGACGTCTATGGCGACGGGGTGCTCTACAACTACAACACCTACATCAACGGCGACGGGGCCAAGATCTCGGGCCTGGAGCTGACCGGCAAGACGGCCTTCACCTGGCTGCCGGGGGCGCTGTCGGGCCTGGGCGTCGACGCCAACTACACCTATCAGGAAGCCAAGGACGTCGAGCTCTATTCCACCCTCGACGGCTCGCCACTGCCCTTCCCGGGCCTGTCCAAGAGCAGCGCCAACTTCACGGTCTGGTACGACAAGGGCCCGATCAACGCCCGCCTGGCCTACAACTACCGCTCCAAGTACCTGGTCTCGGCCGCCGACACCTCGGGCCAGCCGGTGTTCCGCGATCCGACCGGCTATCTGGACGGCAAGATCACCTGGAAGCCGGGCCCCAAGGGCCTGTCGCTCTTCGTGGAAGGCAAGAACCTGACCAAGGAGGAAGAACGCTCCACGGCCGGCGACATCCGCCTGACCGAACTGGGCTACTTCGGCCGCCGGTTCTTCATGGGCTTCACCTACAAGTACTGAGCATGAGAGCGGCTCCCGGGCGACCGGGAGCCTACGCTCGATACGCAAAGGGCCTCCCGAGCATCTCGGGAGGCCCTTTTTGTTGATCTCCACAACATGTCATCCCGGCCGAAGGACCGCGCCAGCGGTCCGTAGAGCCGGGACCTCCCACGTTCGACGGATCAACCGTGGGAGATCCCGGCGCTCCGCTTCGCTGCGGCCGGGATGACAAGTCAGAGTGTCAGAACCCGAACTCCGGCTGGGCCGCGCCCGGGTGCTGGGTCTCGGGCAGGTGGCAGGTGAAGGTCGAGCCGGCGCCCGGCTCGCTCTCCAGCGCCACCCAGCCACCGTGCAGCTCGACCAGCGCCTTGACGAGCGCCAGGCCCAGGCCCGGGCCGCCGCGATCACGGCCGACGAAACGGTCGAAGATGTGGGCCTGGACGTGGAAGGGCACGCCGCGGCCGGTGTCCTTGACGTGCAGCTTGACCTCGCCAAGCGCGCGCTGGGCCGAGATCGTCACCTTGCCGCCCGGCGGGGTCTGGCGCAGGGCGTTCTCGACCAGGTGGTCGACGGTCTGGTTCAGGCGCTTGGCGTCGCCGCGGATCAGGCCGACGTCCTCGTCGCAGATCACTTCCAGCGTCACGCCGCCGATCTCGGCGTCCTTGCCGCCGCGCTGATAGGCGCCCTGCAGCAGGTCGACGACGCGGATGTCCTCGATCTCCAGCGCCATCTCGCCGGCGTCGATCTGGGCCATGTCGAGCACGTCGTCGATCGAGCGGGCCAGCTGGGTGGCGGCGGCGCGCACGGCGGCCACATGACCCTTGCCGCGCTCATGCAGGCCCTCGGCGCGCTCGAGCAGTTCGGAATAGCCGATGATCGTCGTCAGCGGCGTGCGCAGCTCGTAGGAGACGTTGCCGACGAAGTCGCGCTTGAGCCGCTCGGCCTCGGCCAAAGCCGCGGAGCGATCCGCAAGGGCGCTTTCCAGGTGACGGGTGTCGGTGACGTCGGCGAAGGCGATCAGGGTCGCGCCGTCGGGCAACGGCCGGCTCTGATAGACCACGATGCGGCCGTCGGAGGTGCGCACCTCGCCCGAGGTCGGCGCGCGCATCTGCGGATCCGGATCGGCCACCCGGCCCTTGAGCTCGCGCCAGAACGACAGGTCGTGCAGGCGGCGCACGCACAGCTCGACCACGCCCTCGAAGTCGCCGGCGGCCTGCAGGGCCTGGGGCGTGACGTTCCAGAAGGTCTCGAAGGCCTCGTTGTGCAGCCGCAGGCGGCCGTCCGAGCCGAACACGGCCACGGCGTCGTTCAGCTTGTCGAGCGTGGCCTGCTGCACCTGGATCAGGGCGTTGTACTGGGCCTTCAGGCGCAGCTCGCCGGTGATGTCGGAATAGAGCAGCAGCATGCCGCCCAGCGGGTGAGGCTGGCGCACGACCTTGAGGGTCCGCCCGTCGGGCAGGTCCCACAGCTCGTCGGCCTGGGGACCCAGGTCCTCGTAGCGGGCCAGCTCGGCGGCCTTCCACTTCGCATAGTCCACCGTCTCGGGCAGGCGGCGGCGCTGGCGCAGGCGGTCCAGCACCTCGCCGTGGGTCGGACGCTCGGCCAGCCACGCCGGCTCCAGGCCCCAGAGCTCGGCGAAGGCGGTGTTGTGGAACGACAGGCGGCGGCTGGCGCTGAAGATCGCCACGCCGTCGGCGATGTGGTTCAGGGTCTCGTCGTGGGCGGCGACGTGGTTCTTCAGGGTCTCGCGGACGTCCTCGACCTCGGTGACGTCGGCGCTGAACACCCCGACCCCGCCGCCGTCCAGCGGCTTGACGGTGAAGCGGAAAGCCCGCCTGCGGCCGTCGATCGGCGTCCAGCGCACGCTCTCGCGACGCTCGACCTTGGCGGCGGCCTCGACGGCTAGGGCGTCGACCGCGCGATCGAAGGTCTTGCCGGCGCGCGCGGCCTGGGCGGCGTTGTCGACGCCCACGGCGCGCAGATAGGCGGCGTTGGCCCAGGTCGGCGCGCCGTCGGCGGCGGCGATCCAGGCCGGTTCGGACAGGCCGTCGACGAAGGCGGCGAAGCGGGCGGCGCTGGGCAGGCCAAGGTCGCCGGTCTGGGCAGCCAGGCGCAGCCAGGCCAGGGCKCCGGCCGCGCGGCCCTCGACGATCACCCGCCCGCCGGGCCCGCGGGCCTCGAAGGCGCAGGCCTCGCCGCGCTCGAACAGGGCCTTCAGGCGGGCGGCGTGGTCGGGATCACCGGCGATCAGCGCCTCGACCAGGGCGTCGGGCGTGGCCTCGACGTTCAGCACCTGGGCGCAGGCGTGCAGGCTGTCGTCGCCCGACACCAGGCGGGCCGCGCCGTCCTCGACCGCCACCAGGGCGTTGTCGAAGGCTTCGGCCGAGGCCTGGGCCGCCACCGAACCGCTTTCCAGCGCGTCGAGGCGCAGCCGCATGCCGGCGATGCGCGCGTCGAAGGCGCGTCGTTGGGCCAGGGCCCAGAGCGTGGCGCAGATCGCCAGGCAGACCGCGCCGGCCGCCGCGGCCAGGATCAGATCGAGCGATGTCATCCGGCGTGTCGCTAGCCCCAGAAGGCGTAAGGGTCGAATCAGATTTGGCAGCTTAGACCGCGCGCGGCGCGAGCGCGATCTGGCCCCTTCCCCCCGCGAGCAATCACGCTATTTCAGGTTCATGACCTGGACCGACCGCCTCGCCCCCTCGCTGGACGACTTCGCCGCCCTGGCCAAGGCCGCCTTCGACGCCCTGCCCGACGAGTTCCGCCACCTGACCGGCGACGTCGTCTTCCGCATCGACGACTTCGCGACCGACGAGGTGCTCGACAGCCTGGGCATCGAGGATCCGTTCGAGCTGACCGGCCTCTACCAGGGCGTGGACCTGTCGCGCCGCTCGGTGCTGGACGTGGGCGCCCAGCCCTCGATGATCTTCCTCTATCGCCGCCCGATCCTGGACGAATGGTGCGAACGCGGCGATGTGACCCTCGGCGCGCTGATCGAGCACGTGCTGGTCCACGAGATCGGCCATCACTTCGGACTGTCGGACGACGACATCCACCGCATCGAGGACGAGGCATGAGCCTGTTTGACGCTGAAACCTGGCGCGAACGCATGGACGAGCGCTGGTTCGAGAGCGGCGCGGCGATCGCCGACAAGGGCGACGTCGACCTGGTGTCGATCGAGGACGACGCGGTGACCGCCCACGTCACCGGCAGCGCCGGCGACCTCTATGTGGTCGAGCTTCGCGCGCCGGCCGGCGAGGGCCGCTGCGATTGTCCGGGGTTCGCCAAGTTCGGCGCCTGCAAGCACCAGGCGGCCGTGGTCGTCGCGACCAACGCCCTGGACGAACAGGGCCTGCAGGCGGTGCGCGATCGCATGGCGCGCCTGCGCGACGGCCTGGCCCTGGACAGCCGCGAGGCCCTGGTCGAGCGGCTGGTGGATCTGGCCCGTCGCGACCCGAAGGTGCTGGCGACGCTGGAAGGCTGATCAGCGATACTCAAAAGATATGAGGCAATACTTTCCAGATATACCCGGAGCGCCGTCCATATTTTGCCTCAAAATTCGCGCAACGAACGGTGCGTAAATACACAATATCCCCCGTCGCGGGATTTTGCGATTGAATATCACGGATTCTGCGCAATACTTCCCGCAGATTCGTCGGAGGTCGATGCAACACCGCTGACGACTGGCCTGAACGCGCTCGCTCGCCGTGCGCAGCCTTGCCAGCCGCGTTGCGAGAGATTGCGTCAGTGTCCATCACAGGCCCCAAGGCAAGCAAGCCGGAGAACAAGACCCTCGTGGTCGCGTTATCGGCGTTGCAACTGACGGTCGTGGTGATCGTATGGCTGTTGGCCCTGATCCCAGCGGCTCTGGCGGCTCTGGCCGTGTTCCTCTGGAAAAGCGCCCGCCCGACCGTCCGGGGCAAGCTTCCGCCCGCCTGAACTTTCCGCCGAGTTTCGCGCCACCCCATGGAACTGCGCCACGTCCGCTATTTCGTCGCCCTCGCGGAAGAGCTGAACTTCACGCGGGCGGCCGCGCGCCTGGGCATCGGCCAGCCGCCGCTGAGCCAGCAGATCCGCGACCTGGAGAAGGAGATCGGCTATCCGCTGTTCCTGCGCCGGCCACACGGCGCCGAACTGACCGAGGCCGGCCGCGCCTTCCTGGCCGAGGCCCGGCTGATCCTTGAGCAGGCCGAACGCGCCAAGGAAGCCGCCCGCCGGGCCGGCGGCGGCCATGTCGGCGCGCTGCGGGTGGGGTTCACCTCGTCGGCCAACTTCCATCCGGCGGTGACCGAGGCCTTCGCCGTGTTCCACTGGAGGTATCCCGACGCCAGCCTGATCATCGAGGAATGCCACTCGGCGCGCCTCGCCGAGCGCCTGCTGCATTCGGAGCTGGACGCGGCCTTCGTGCGCCCCGGCAACGTCGCGGCCGAGGGCCTGGACCTGCTGCCCCTGGGCGAGGAGCCGCTGATCCTGGCCCTGCCGGCCGGCCACCCCCTGGCCGCCCAGGCCCGGGTGCCGGTGGCGGCGCTGGCGGGCGAGCCGTTCGTGATCTTCTCGCAGGGGATCGGCCGCACCTTCCTGGGCCTGATCCGCGAGACCTGCGCCCAGGAAGGTTTCGAGCCGACCATCGGCCAGGAGACGCCGCACATCGTGGCGATGATCAACATGGTCGCCGCGGGCCTGGGCGTGGCCATGGCCCCCGGCTCGATCGCCCAGTTGGCCGTGCGCGGCGTCGTCTACCGCCCGCTCGACGGCGCGGCGCCCCAGGTGCCGCTGGCCATCGCAACCCGCGCCGGCGACGCCTCGCCCCTGGTGCGCAACTTCCTGGCCCTGATCCCGCCGCCGGTGGTGGAGGACTAGGCGGAGGCCACGCCGCCCCTCATCTCCCGTCATTCTCGCCCTTGTGGCGGGAACCTCTCTGTCAGTCGCAAGCGAGGAAGGGGCCGACTGCCAGGCAGTCGGCTTGCGCTTCATGTGCGAGCGGAACCAGGGTTTCCCGCCACAAGGGCGGGAATGACGGGAAGTTGGGTATCGCAGGGCGCCCCTACCTCAGCACCGCCTCCACCCAGGCCGGCACGACCTCGCCGGCCGGGCCGTAGAGGCGCTCATCAAAGGCGCGGGCGTTGTCGGAGGGTTCCAGGTTGATCTCGCAGGTGCGGATCCCCATCCGCCGGGCCTCCATCACGAAGCCGGCGGCCGGATAGACCGAGCCCGAGGTGCCGATGGCGACGAACAGGTCGGCCTCCTCCAGCGCGTCGAAGATCTGGTCCATGAACAGCGGGACCTCGCCGAACCAGACGACGTGCGGCCGCGCCATGCCGCCCGCGCCGCAGGATCCGCACACCGCCCCTGCGTCCAGCGGGCCAGGATCGGGACGGACAGCCTCGCAGGCATGGCAGCGGGTGACGGCCAGCTCGCCGTGCATGTGGACGACGCCGGTCGAGCCGGCCTTCTCGTGCAGGTCGTCGACGTTCTGGGTGCAGAGAAAGAGCCGCCCGCCCCGCGCCGCCAATTCGCGCTCCAGCCGCGCCAGGGCGAAGTGGGCGGGGTTGGGCGCGGCGGCGGCCAGGTTGGCGCGGCGGGCGTTGTAGAAGGCTCGAACCTTGGCCGGATCGCGGGCGAAGCCCTCGGGCGTGGCCACCTCGGCCAGATCGTACTGCGTCCATACCCCGCCTTCGTCGCGGAAGGTGCCAAGCCCGCTCTCGGCGGACACCCCTGCTCCAGTCAGCACAAAGACATTCAGTCCCATTGGCAGGCCCACGGCGATGTTTCCCATTCTGGTTCAAGCGGCTGCGGCGAAGGTGACGGGTCCGTCATTTTTAATTTGACCGTACCGGAAGTTTGAGTGGACAGTGTTCACTCGAGGAGAGACCCGCGCCAGACGGGTCCCGTCGAGCAGCCGAGAGGCCTACAGGAGAGGAGCCGACCGTGACGGACAAGAACATCACCAAGGACGCCATGTACGACGCGGTGGCGCCCGACGACTTCGAGTCCATGCTCGAACTCGACCGGTACGGAAACCGATCGAGCGCCTTCGACAAGATCATCTCGGCCACCCACGACCACTTCTGGGACCCGCTCGACAAGGCCTATATCGATTTCGACGAGCCGTTCGACATGGAGAACCAGCCGCTGGTTCCCGAGGACCTGGTGATCGCCCTGTCGACCGACTACGTCTCCAACCACCTCTCCGATCCCAAGCAGCGCACCCGCTTCATCAACCAGTCGGTGCTGCGCAGCTTCTCGTCGATCCTGCACGGCGAGCAGGGCGCGCTGAACCTGTCGGCCAGCCTGTGCCACGTGCTGAAAGACCAGGGCGCGCAGGAATACGCCGCCAACCAGACCCGCGAGGAGGCGCGCCACGTCACCGCCTTCGCCAAGTATATCAAGGCCCGCTGGGGCAAGCCGGTCGAATGCGGCCCGGCGCTCAAGAGCCTGCTGGTCGAGATCATCGCCGCTCCCGAGGTCTACAAGAAGATCATCGGCATGCAGATGCTGGTCGAGGGCCTGGCCATGGGCGCCTTCGCCACCTTCTTCAAGGAAATCCACGATCCGCTCGGCAAGAAGCTGCTGCAGCTGGTGATGACCGACGAGGCCTTCCACCACAAGTTCGGGAAGATCTGGGCCGACCGCACCGTGCCCAAGCTCTCGCCGGAAGAGCACGCCATCATCGAGGACTGGGCGGCCCACTGCTTCCAGACCCTGCTGTTCAACCTGGTCTCGCCGCACCAGCAGCTGGATCTCTACCGCGAGTTCGGCCTGGACCCCGACAAGGTGGTCGAGGAGTACGGGCAGATCATGACCGACGACCTGCGTCGCGAGCACATGAAGGAACAGACCAACATCTTCCGGGTGCTGGTGAAGACCCTGCTCAACGCCGGCATCATCACCGATCGCACCAAGGCGTTCTACGCCATGTACGTCGACCTGGAGGAACTGAAGGCCGAGGGCGACCGGATGGTCGGCGACGACATCGCCGAGGAAGGCATCCGCCACCTGCAGGCCATCAACTTCAAGGACCGCGCCGTCCCGGTGACCATCGCCGCGGAGTGATCGAAAGACCCCTCTCTCTTCGAGAGAGGGAGGGGCCCGCCGCCAAAGGCGGTGGGAGGGTGAGAGGTTTCACCGCTGGCAGGCGGAACCTCGCTCCCTGCTTCCCCTTAGTCGTCATCCCGGCCGAAGCGCAGCGTAGAGCCGGGACCCAGGGACCGACGCATCGCACTTGCCGCCGCCGGTGTCATGAACCCTCCTTCCGCGCCCGCCCCACCTGGGTCCCGGATAAGCTCTGCGGGCTTTCCGGGATGACGGTGTTGGGGGGGGCATCCGGACAGGCTGTAACCTCTCACCCTCCCATGGCTTCGCCATGGGCCCCTCCCTCTCTCTCAGAGAGAGGGTTTTCGCGTGTGGGAACACCGCCGCCTCCCCTTGCGTTTGCCTCCTTTCGGGGGATGAACTTGAGCAGGGCGCAAAGCCCGCCAAGCAGCAAGGTGTCGGAATGCGCGTAAGCCTGATCCTGTCCCTGGCGGCGAGCCTGGCCGCGACGTCGGCCATGGCCCTTCCCATGCAGGCCCTGGCCGGCGCCCAGCCGCCGTCCAAGCCGGTGGCGGCGGCCTTCTATTCGGGCAAGTGGTACGAGATCGCCCGCACCCCCAATTCAGGCCAGCGCAACTGCGAGGCCCCGACCACCGAATTCACGGCCAAGACCGCCGAGAGCTTCTCGGTGCGCCAGGTCTGCCGGCGCGACAGCGCCACCGGCAAGGCCAAGACCTTCAACACCAGCGGCAAGATCGTCGCCGGATCCGACAACGCCAAGTTCTCGATGAACTTCCTGGGCGGGCTGAAGAAGCAGGAATACTGGGTGCTGGACCACGCCGAGGACGCCTCGTGGGCGATCATGGCCACGCCCGGCGGCAACTTCGTCTGGCTGCTGGCGCGCAAGCCGGTGATGGACGAGACCGCCAAGGCCGCCGCCCTGGCCCGCGTCAAGGCGCTGGGCTACGAGAAGCTGGTCTTCCCGCAGCAGCCGGAGGCCTGAGCGTGCGGCGACGCCACCTGGCGCTGGCCGGCGCGGTCGTGCTGGCCCTCGGCGCGGCGGTCGCCTGCGCGGGCGCTGGGCCCGTCGGCAATCCCCGCCCCCCGCAGCCGGCCAAGCCCGTCGAGCTGAGTAAGTATCTGGGCCTGTGGTACGAGGCCGCCCGCTACGACTTCCGCTTCGAGAAGGGCTGCGAGGGCGTCACCGCCGAATACGCGCTGCGCCCGGACGGCCTGGTGGAAGTGCGCAACACCTGCCGCAAGGACGGCCCCGAGGGGATCGAGAAGGTCAGCCTGGGCAAGGCAAAGGTGGTCGACAAGGCCACCGGCGCCAAGCTGAAGGTGTCGTTCTTCGGCCCCTTCTTCGTCGGCGACTACTGGGTGCTCGACCATGCCGACGACTACAGCTGGGCGATCGTCGGCGAGGGCAGCGGCCGCTATCTCTGGCTGCTGACCCGCGACAAGCCCACRCCCGGCCTGACCCAGAACCTGACCGACCGGGCCAAGGCCATGGGCTACGACGTCTCGCGCCTGAGGGTGACCAAGCACGCGCGGGGGTGAGGGCGCGCCTCGAAAGACGCCCCGCTTGCGCCGCGAACAAAGATGGAACATGGTGACGACATGGACGTCGTCGTCGACATCGCGCTCACCCCCTCGGCCATGGGACGCCCCGAGACCACCCTGGCCGTCACCCGCGGCGCGGCGAGGCTGCTGGTCGACCTGGGCTATGCGCCGCTGGCCGAGGTGACCCTGCCCAACGGCCGCCGGGCCGACCTGATGGCGCTGGGACCCAAGGGCGACATCGTCATCGTCGAGGTGAAGTCCGGGCTGGACGACTACCGCGTCGACCGCAAGTGGGGCGAGTACGGCCCCTATTGCGACGCCTTCCACTTCGCCGTCGCCCCGCAGTTTCCCGAGGGGATCCTGCCCGAGGAGCCCGGCCTGATCGTCGCCGACGGCTTCGGCGGCGCCGTGGTGCGGGCCGCGCCCGTCACGCCGCTGGCGGGGGCCCGCCGCAAGGCCCTAACCCTTGCCTTCGCCCGCCTGGCGGCCCTGCGGGCGGCCGGGGTCGCGGCCGAGCGTCTGGCGATCTGACCCCCACGACCTGAAATAAGTTCGGACTGCGACATTCTGTCCAAATACAACTCAAGATCAGGCCACGGCGCAGATAGACCTTCCATAACGCAAGGTCACTTGCTGACCTGAAGTTGTTTCACTGTCGGATACCCGACCAGTGCAAACGTTTGCATAACGGCGTCACCTCGTCGCCGTTACGTCTTCTTTACGCCCAGCGCTCCATCACCCCGCCCACAAGCCCAACAAAGGGCAGGGGATTTCAACAGAATGTCGAAGAAGAAACCCGTCGCGGCCCTGGCCGCGGCGCTCCTCACCATCGCGCCGATCAGCGCCCATGCCGACGCCGCCAAGGACGTGCAGATCGCCGGCCGCGCGCTGACCTTCCTCGAGAACGGCCCCACCGGCAAGGCGGTGCTGGGCGTCGTGTTCGACCCGTCCAAGCCGGCCTCGGTCGCCGAGAAGAACGCCGTCATGGCCGCCATCGGCGGCGGCCTCAACACCGGGACCCTGACCTTGACGGCCAAGCCGGTCGAAGCCGGCGCCGTCTCGGGCGTGGGCGGCGTGGCCGCCCTCTACGTCACCACCGGCGTCAACGCCGCCCCCGTGGGCGCGGCCGCCAAGGCCAAGAAGATCATCACCATCGGTTCGGACGCGTCCTGCGCCGCCAGCGGCGCCTGCGTCATGAGCGTGTCGGCCGATCCCAAGGTCGAGATCATCGTCAACCGCGGCGCCGCCGCGGCCGTGGGCGCGGTCTTCAAGTCCGCCTTCCGCATGATGATCCGCGAAGTCTGATCGCCGCCAGCACAAGAGACATATCCATGAAGAAGACTCTCCTGGCCGGCGTTTCCGCGGGCCTCCTCGTCGCCGCCGCCTCGGCCGCTCACGCCCAATCGATCGACTACGGCTCGCTCGAGCAGCTGTTCAACGAACCGGTCACCACCAGCGCCACCGGCGCCCCGCAGCGCTCGACCGAAGCGCCGGTGGACATGACCATCATCTCGGCCGCCGACATCACCCGCTCGGGCGCCGTCGACCTGCCGACCATCCTGTCGCGCGTGGCCGGCCTGGACGTCACGATCTGGGGCGCCGGCGCCGCCGACGTCAGCGTTCGCGGCTACAACCAGGCCATGTCGCCGCGCCTGCTGGTGCTGATCAACGGCCGTCAGGTCTATCTCGACCACTACGGCTACACCGCCTGGGCCACCCTGCCCGTGCAGTTGTCGGAGATCCGCCAGATCGAGGTCGTCAAGGGCCCCAACAGCGCGCTCTTCGGCTTCAACGCCGTCAGCGGCGTGGTCAACATCATCACCGTCAACCCGAAGTTCGACGACGCCGGCGACATCACCGTGCGCGGCGGCAACTTCGGCTACGGCGAGGTTTCGCTGGCCAAGACCTTCAAGCTGGGCGAGCGCTTCAGCGCCCGCGTCTCGGGCGGCGCCAGCCAGAGCGACGAGTTCAAGAGCACCGTCGCCGGCGTGGCCAAGAGCCAGCTGAACGACCCGGCCAAGATCTCGGCCAACATCGACACCGTCACCCAGCTGACCGACAAGGCCGAGCTGCGCGTCGAGGGCTCGTACTCGAACGTCCAGGTCAGCGACATGCTGTCCAACTACGCCTACTCGCCCAGCAAGTACCTGACGAGCTCGCTGAAGGGCACGCTGACGGCCGACACCAAGGCCGGCCAGCTGCAGCTGTCGGCCTACCAGAACGACCTCACCGCCAAGCACCTGATCCTCGGCCAGAAGGCGCGCTTCGAGAACAAGATCACGGTCGTCTCGGCCCAGGACCTGTTCAAGATCGGCGCGAAGCACACGATCCGCCTCGGCGGCGAATACCGCCACAACGAGGTCAACACCGCCCCGATCGGCGGCGCGGAAGTCAGCTACGACGTGCTGTCGGCCTCGGCGATGTGGAACTGGGCGATCAGCGACAAGCTCGCCTTCACCGCCGCCGGCCGCTACGACAGCCTGGACCTGTCGCGTGACGGCGCCTTCCCGGCCGGCTCGCCGCCGCTGGGCAACGGCTACTGGGATCGCAAGATCGAAGAGCCGTCGTGGAACCTGGGCCTCGTCTGGCGCGCCACGGACGCCGACACCTTCAAGGCCAGCGCGGCCCGCGGCGTGCAGGTGCCGACCCTGGTCGACCTGGGCGCCCTGCAGGCCCGCGTCAGCGTCGGTCCCTACACCCTGGGCCTGGCCGGCAACCCGACCCTGGAACCGGCGATCGTCACCAACTACCAGCTGACCTATGAGCGCGCCCTGCCGGCCATCAAGGCCCAGATCAGCGCCAAGGCCTTCATCCAGAAGACCGAGGACGTGAAGGGCCAGCCGACCTCGGCCCAGATCGACGTGCCCGCCACGCTGGTCAGCCTGCCGGTGCTCAGCTACCGCAACATCGGGCAGAGCAAGATGAACGGCTTCGAGCTGGCCGCCCAAGGCGAGTTCGGCGCCGGCTTCCGCTGGAACGCAGACTGGACCCACACCGAGGTGGACGACGAGCCGCTGGCCGGCTTCTCGCCGCTGCTGCGCTCGGCCGCCTTCGGCGCGACCACGCCGGAGAACCGCGCCAACGCCTCGCTGGGCTGGACCGGCGGCGCCTGGACGGCCGATGGCTTCGTCACCCTGGTCGGCGACCACGAGGCCTACGGCCTCTACGCCGTCGGCGCCAACCCGCGCCTGGTGAAGATCGAAAGCTACGCCGCCATCGGCGGCCGCGTGGCCCGCACCTTCGACCACGGCGTGACCGTGGCGATCAGCGGCCAGAACCTCGGCGACAACCGCCAGCGCCAGAGCGCCGGCCTGGAAGTCGAACGCCGCCTGTTCCTGAGCGTCAGCAAGAGCTGGTAGGCGAAGGGTTCGGGTTCGAACACGGAAAGGGCGGCTCGCAAGGGCCGCCCTTTTTCGTGCTTCCTTCTCCCCTTGCGGGAGAAGGTGGCGGCGAAGCCGACGGAGGGGGGGCGAAAGGCCCGTCCGGATAAGTCTGAGAGACCCCTCACCCGACCTCCTGCGGAGGCCACCCTCCCCCGCAGGGGGAGGGCTGATCACCAGTCGCTCTTTTTCTTCTTCATCAGGGCCAGCAGGCCCGGATACGGCCCCTGGCCGGTGCGGTAGAGGCACCACTCGTCGTCCTTCTTGCAGGCGCCGTCGAAGAAGTCCTTCTTGGCCTGGTCGATCACCGCGTACATCGGCGCGTCCTTGGCCTTGATCCCCAGCTTGTCGTCGCAGGTCGCGCGTTCGGCCTTGGTCAGGCGGTAGAGGTCGGCGTGGTTGCAGCCCCCGCCCTGGCGCGCGGCCGTGCGCAGATCATCGCCGCCGGGCGTGGGCGTTCCCCTGGACTTGAAACCGGGCGGGGCGACGGCGGCGCGCGGCGCCTCGGGCGCGACCGGCGCCGGGCTCGGCGCGGGCGCCGCAGCGACCTGGGCGGGCGGAGGCGACGGAACGACGGCGCGGGCCGGAGGCGCCTTCGGG
>NZ_JBFTJR010000064.1:0-38181 GCF_056395525.1 Caulobacter sp. 10L414 | reverse complement strand
GCCCGGCGGCGCCCGCCGCTGCTGCTGATCGCCGGCGACGAGGACCGCATGGCGCCGCCCGCCGTGGTCGCGGCCGCGGCCCGCCATCAGCGCCGCGCGGCCTCGCGCACCGACCTGCAGTGCTTCTCGGGCCGCTCGCACTGGATGTGCAACGAGCCGGGCTGGGAGGACGTCGCCGACTTCGCCATCGACTGGGCGCTGGCCAACGGGCGGGCGGCCCTTTCGGGTCAAGCCCCGAAAGGGTAGTGGTGCGCCGCTTTCGTGTATGGTCGCGGTTCGCGGAACAGGCCAACTGTACGAGTCCCATGCGCAAGGACCAGTCCCTGGACGTCGCCGAATGAACCAGCACTCCGCCAGCACCGAGGCCGGCGACGACCGTATCCGCGTCCTGATCGCCGACGACCATCCCATGCTGCGCGAGGGGGTGATCGCCGTGCTAGAGACCCAGCCCGACATGGTGGTGGTCGGCGAGGCGGCCACCGGCGACGAGGCGATCGCCGGCTGGGAGCGGCTGCGTCCCGACATCACGCTGATGGACCTGCAGATGCCGGGCAACGGCGTGGTGGCCATCGAGACCATCCGCCGCTCGCATCCCGAGGCGCGGATCATCGTGCTGACCACCTTCACCGGCGACGCCCAGGCCTTGCACGCCCTGCGCGCCGGGGCGGCGGGCTATCTGCTGAAGAGCAGCCTGCGCCGCGACCTCCTGGACGCCATCCGCGGCGTCCACGCCGGCCGTCGCCACCTGCAGGCCGAGGTGGCCGAGCGCATCGCCATCCACGCCATCGACGAGTCGCTGAACGCCCGCGAGATCACCGTCCTGCAGCTGATCGCCAACGGCAATTCCAACAAGCACATCGCCCGCGAACTGAACCTGTCGGAAGACACCATCAAGTCGAACATCAAGAGCATCTTCGCCAAGCTCTACGTCAACGACCGGACCCACGCGGTGACCGTGGCCGCCAAGCGCGGCATCATCGACCTTTGAAGCGGGCTGGGGGGCTCCGGAACGGACTGGCGGGCGGGGCGCTCGCTCTGGCCCTGGCGGGAACGGCCGCCTGGGCCGCGCCCGCCCTCGAGCCCCTGGGCGAGTACAAACGCGTCAGCTGGTCGATCGAGGGCGGCGCGCCCAGCCGGGTCAACACCATCGGCCAGTCCAAGGACGGCTACCTCTGGATCGGCAGCGTCGATGGCCTGTTCCGCTTCGACGGGGTGGCCTTCGAGCCGATCCGCCGCGAGGGGCCAAAGCCCGGGCGCCTGAACGTCTCGCAGGTGCTGGGGGCGCGCTCGGGGGCGCTGTGGGTGGGCCTTGGCCGCAGCGGCGGCGTGGCGGTCTATCGCGACGGGCGGCTGATCGACGCCCGCATGCCCGACCCCTCGCGCGAGGTCACCAGCCTGGCCGAGGACCGCGAGGGCGGGATCTGGGTCGCGCGGGGCGGCCGCAAGCGCGCCACCCTGGCCCGCTGGCATGACGGCCGCTGGCGGGAGTTCGGCCCCGAGGCCGGCCTGCCCGAGCAGGAGGTCTGGCAGGTCTTCTTCGACCGGCAGGGCGTGCAGTGGCTGGTGCTGACCGACACGGTGCTGCGCCGCGCGCCGGGCGAGACCCGCTTTTCGCCGACCGGGGCCAAGGTCGCGCGCCGCGCCAGCCTGGCCGAGGATGCGCTGGGGCGCCTGTGGCTGTCGGATTCCACCAGCACGCGCCTGCTGCGCGGCGAGGCCCCGGCGGCCTCGTCGCTGACCAGGGCCTATCCGCGCCGCGACGAGGTGGGCGCCTCGCGCATCCTGTTCGACCGCAAGGGCGACCTGTGGGGCGCGACCTGGACCGACGGGGTGGTCCACATCTCGGCGCCCGGGGTGGCGGCCAAGCAGGCCGACGCCCTGCGCATCCAGTCCTACAAGGCCGTGCACGGCCTGACCTCGGACCAGACCCACGCCGTGTTCGAGGATCGCGAGGGCAACATCTGGTTCGGCACGGAGCTGGGCCTGGACATGCTGCGGCCCGCCGCCGTGACGGTCGAGCAGGCCATTCCGCCCAACTCCGCGCGCGGCTACCGGATGACCTCCACGCCCGACGGCGCGGTGTGGATCGCCGACGCCCACACGCTCTACGCCATCGCGCCGGGCCGCGCGCCCAAGCCGGTGCTGCGGACCGACTGGTCGGCCGGCTCGCTGTGCGCGGGGGCGGGCGACGCCGTCTGGGTGACCCTGCGCGACACCGTGCTGCGCGTGCGCGGCGGCAAGGTCGAGACCTATCCGAAGCCGGCCGAGGCCAGCGCCTACGGCTGCGCCGAGGACGAGGACGGCCGCCTGTGGATGGCCGCGCTGGACAAGGGGCTCTACTGGCGCGAGGGCGGAACGTGGAACCGCTGGCAGGGCGGCTCGTCGGGGTCCGGCATCGCCTCGAACGCGGCGCTGCAGCCCGACGGCCGGGCCGCGATCCTGTTCCGCAATGCGCCCTCGCCGGGCGCCCGCCCGCCGTTCGAGCCGATCCACAAGGCGCGCTTCCCGATCGGCGAGATCGAGGGGCTGCTGCCGGGGCGCGAGGCGCTGTATCTCAGCGGCGGCCAGGGCTTCGCGCGGCTGCGGGGCGGCGCGGTGGCCAGCCTGGACGCCGAGCGCTATCCGTGGCTCGCCTCGGTCAACGGCCTGGTCCAGACGCCGGCCGGCGACACCTGGACGATCGGCGACGCCGGCGTGGTGCGCATGCGCTCGGCAGACCTCGACCGCGCGCTGGACGCGCCGGGCGCGCCCCTGGCGCGGCGGGTCTTCGACTTCCGCGACGGCCTCAACAGCTTCGTGCAGAAGTCGCCGGGGCAGCAGATCGCCGCCGGCGGCGACGGCCGCATCTGGATCCTCACCCGGCGCAACGTGGTGGTGGTCGATCCCGCCCGCCTGACCGTCAACACCCTGCCGCCGCCCGTGGCCATCCGCTCGGTCAGCATCGGCGACCAGCGCTTTCGCGATCCCAGCGCGCTGCGCCTGCCGGCCGGCACGCGCGGCCTGCGCATCCACTACACCGCCCTCAGCTTTCCGGCCCCCGACCGCGTGCGGTTCCGCTATCGGCTGGAGGGCGTCGACAGCGACTGGGTCGACGCCGGCGACCGGCGCGAGGTCATCTATGACGACCTGCATCCGGGGACTTTCCAGTTCCGTGTCAAGGCGGCCAACAGCGACGGGGTCTGGAACGAGCAGGGTGCGACCCTGACCGTCGAGATCCCGCCGACCCTGGTGGAGACCTGGTGGTTCCGCGCCGCCGGCGTGCTGGCCGTGGCGCTGGCGCTGTGGGGCGTCTACGCGCTGCGGCTGCGGCGGGTCTCGGCCCAGATCAAGGACCGGCTGGAGCAGCGGGCCGCCGAGCGCGAGCGCATCGCCCGCGAACTGCACGACACCCTGCTGCAGAGCGTGCAGGGCCTGATCATGCGGTTCCAGTCGGTTGCCTACCAGATCCCCGACGACCTGCCGGCCAGGGACGTCATCAACCAGGCGCTGGACCGCGCCGACCAGATGCTGGTCGAGGGCCGCGACCGCGTGCGCGACCTGCGCGGGACCGAGGTGCGGCGGCTGGACATCGTGCTGCGCGAACTGACGGCCGAGCAGCCGTTCGAGACCGGCGTGAAGGTCGAGCTGGTGACCGAGGGGACGCCTCGCCCGGTGCAGGCCCTGGTGCAGGAAGAGATCGTCMGAATCGCCGGCGAGGCCCTGTTCAACGCCGCCCGCCACGCCAAGGCCGGCCAGGTGCTGGTCAAGGTCGCCTACGGCGTGCGCCAGCTGCAGGTGACCATCCGCGACGACGGCGTGGGCATCGGCGCCAACCGCATGGCCTGGGCCAGCCGCGAGGGCCACTACGGCCTGATCGGCATGCACGAGCGGGCCGGCAAGATGGGCGCCCAGCTGGCCATCGAGAGCGCGTCCGGCAAGGGCACGACCATCGCGCTCAGCGTCGCCGGCTCCATCGCCTATCCGACCCAGCCGTGGTTCGCGCGGCTGGGCAGGAAGAAGCTGGCCTAGGTCTTGAGCCACACCGCCACGGCCGACAGCGTGAGGCAGGCGATGGCGGTGGTCAGGGCCACGGTGCGGGCGCCGCCGCGGGCGAAGACGCCGTAAGCGCGAGTCTGGATGAAGACGTTGACCGCCGTCGGGGTCGCGGCCAGCAAGGTGGCGGCCAGGTGGAAGGTGGCCGGCGCGGGCGTCAGCCCGACCACGAACCAGACCAGGACCGGCAGGACCAGCAGCTTGGCGACGGCGGCGAGCGCGACCGGGCTCCAGCGCGGCGGGGCGGCGTCGGCCTCGGCGGGCAGGCCCAGGACGACGCCCAGGGCCACCAGCGCCACGGGGCTGCCCGAAGCGGCGGCCGCGCCGACCGCGCGGTCGAGCACGCCGGGCAATTGCAGGCCGAGCAGGGCCAGGGCCGTGCCGAACAGGGCCGCGGCGACGATGGGATTGCGGAAGGCCTGCATCGTCGAGCGCCAGACCGAACGGCCGCCGGCCCATCCCAGCAGGGCGACGCCGAGAGCCGTCGCCAGCACGAAGTCGATGGCCACCATCCCCGCGCCGACGCGGGCGACCTCGGGCCCGAACACCGCGGCGGCGACGGGCAGGCCCAGGAAGGCGCTGTTGCCGACGCCTGCGGCCATGGCTGCGCCCGCCCGCTCGCCCCGGTTCCAGCGCAAGACCAGGCCCACGCCCGCCATCAGGGCCATGATCGCCGCCAGGCAGGCGGCGTAGGCGGCCAGGCCCAGCGTCAGGTCGTGGTCCGGCCGGCCCATGCGGGACAGCGAGTGCACCAGCAGGGCCGGAAAGCCGATCCAGTAGACATAGGCCGACAGGCCCTGGGCCATGCGGCCGTCCAGCAGTCGCAGCCGGGCCAGGGTCACGCCCGCGCCGACCAGAAGGAAGAAGGGCAGGGCGCGCGCCAGCACCTCCAGCGTCAGGGCGATCATGCCGAACGCGCCCGGAACGGCGAAGGAGGGATCATGGACTGGAGCCTCGGCGGAAAACGCGGGTCGCTGGATAGCATCGCCCCCGCGCCGGGGTCAAAAGCGACGCTGTGCGGCCAGGGCGGCGGGCAGGGTCAGGCGATAGACCAGCACCAGGCTGTCGTTGTCGGCGGCGGGCGCGCCCTCGGGCGTTCTTGGCGCGGCGTCGAAGGCCAGGTCGCCGACCTTGCCTCGGGCGGTCTGGAAGTCGTTGTCGCTGCCGACCAGCAGGAAGACGTCGCCCGGCGCGGCGGGATCGAGGGCCGGGACAAGGGCCAGGGATTCGAGCTTCTCGGGCAGGGTGGCGGCGTTGGGGGCGGCGTTGTCGAGGTTCAGGCCGACCCGCGCCAGGCCGGCCGGATCGATCAGGTTGATCAGCTGGGCCTGGCGGGCCGGGATCACGCCTTGGCGAAGCACGCCGCCGGGCGCGATCGCCGCGCCCTCGGCGTCGCCGGCCTGGCCGACCAGGTTGGTGGCGCCCGTCGTGTCGACCAGCAGCACCGAGCGGTAGACGGTCGGCTTGGCCGAGCCCGAGCCCAGGCCCGCGCCGTCGCGGGCCAGCACCAGGAACTGGTGGTCCGACAGGGCCAGGAGCTCGGACTGGGCGGCCACCTTGTCGGGCTCGCCGCCGTCGCCCTTGGTTCTCAGGACCGGCAGTTCCAGCGCGTACTCGGCGATCGGGGCGGCGGGGGCCGGGTCCTTGTCTATGTCGTAGACGAAGAGGCGGGTCACGGCGCGGGCGGCGTCGCCCTCGCCGGAATCCTGCAGGGCGGCGCTCTGCAGCAGCGCGAACAGGCGCTTGCCGTCGGGCGAGACGGCCACGCCCTCCAGGCCCTGGTTCGGTCGCCGGCCGAGCGAAGGCTTGATCTCGCTGGAGAAGGCCGGACGGCCGTCCTTGCGCGGGGTGACCGCCGCGACCGGGGCGATCACGCCCTTCAGGGCCCCGGCGGCGTCGAACCGGTAGATGTTGGCCGCGTACTCGTCGCCGACGTAGAAGCTTCCGTCCGGCAGGCGGGCCAGGGCCTCGCCGTCGAGGCTGATGCGGAAGCCCCCCGGGCCGGTCAGGGCGCTGGGGCAGGCGGCGTGGCCGCAGAACACCACGCCATCGCCCGGATCCATGCCGGTGAAGGCGTGGCCCTTGTCATCCTTCAGCAGGAAGCCGCCGGTCGGGGTCAGGGTCAGTTGCTCGGCCCGCGCCGGGGCGCCGGCGCCGAGCGGCCGGAAGGTCAGGTCGAAGGCATGGACCCGGTTGTCATAGGGCGTGGTGCCGGCCACCGTGCCGACGCCGTTGGGGCCGCGATCGGGCAGGGTCAGCACCTTGCCGGCATAGGCGCCGTCGGCGGCGCGCGTCCATTCGGTGACCGCCATGCCAGAGAACGAGCCCAGGGTGTCGCCCTGGAAATCGGTGGTGGCGGCCGCCAGCCGCCCCGCGCCGACCAGGCCGTGATTGACGAAGGTCTCGCCGCCCAGGGTCACCGTCGTGGGGAGCGCCGTGTCGGGCGTGCGATAGACCGCCGGCGCGCCGACGGCGGGCGCGGCGAGCGCCAGAGCCAGCAGCGAAGCGGCGAAAGCTGATGATTTCATGGCCAGGCCCCCCAAGGCGATGGCCGGTGCCTAGCAGCCGCGATTGACGGTTCGGTGACAGCGTTGCGGAAGCGGCCAGAAGGGCGTCAGGATGCGGTCATGAGCGATCCCGTCCAGTTCCTGCGCGCCGTGCCGATCCTGCGCAGCTTCGACGAGGCCAAGGCGCGGGAATTCTATCTCGGCTTCCTGGGGTTCGCGGTCCGGTTCGAGCACCGCTTCGAGCCGGGCATGCCGCTGTACATGGGGATCGAGCGGGCCGGGCTCGTCCTGCACCTGTCCGAGCATCACGGCGACGCCGCGCCGGGCTCGACCGTCTATGTGCCGATGACGGGCGTGCGCGGCTACCAGGCCGAACTGATCGGCAAGAACTACGGCTATGGCCGGCCGGGCGTCGAAGAGCAGCCGTGGGGCGACGTGCTGCAGGTGCACGATCCGTTCGGCAACCGCATCCGCTTTTGCGAGGAGCGCGGCTAGACGCTTATTTACATAACTTTAAGTTGCGGCCGGCCCGAGCTTGCGGTTGAAGTGACGCTCCATCGCCAGTGAGGGTCGTTTCCATGCTGCATCGTCGTCGCCTGCTCACGCTCGCCGCCGTCGCCGGGAGCGCGCCGTCGATGGCGCTGGCCCGCCAGGTCTCGGACCAGCCTTCGGGGCCGGTCGATCCGGCGGCGATCCTGGCCGAGACGGGCGCGCCGGGCCTGGCCGGACTGGTCAGCGACGCCGACAGGATGATCCTGCAGGCCGTGGGCGGGGTGCGCCGTGCGGGCTCGACCGACCTGGTCGAGCGCTCGGATCCCTGGCACATCGGCTCCAACACCAAGGCCATGACGGCGGCGCTTTACGCCCGGCTGGTCGAGGCCGGCAAGGCCAGGTGGGGCGCGAGCCTGGCCTCGCTGTTTCCCGGCGTGAAGCTGGACCCGGCGTGGAAGGACACCACGATCGAGCGCCTGATGAGTCACGTGTCGGGCCTCAGCGACAAGCCGGTGATGGCCGGCGGCTGGCTGCCGCGGGCTCATGCCGACAAGCGGCCCGTCGCCGTCCAGCGGGCCGAACTGGCCTCAGAGCTCCTGTCGGCGCCGCCCAACGGCGCGCCCGGCAAGTACGAGTACGCCAATCTCAACTACGTGCTGGTGGGCGCGGCGATCGAGGCAATCACCAAGACGTCCTGGGAGCAGGCGATCGAGGCAGAGCTCTTCAAGCCGCTGGGGATCACCTCGGCCGGGTTCGGGGCGCCGAAGGGGGCGGCTCCCTGGGGCCACCTGCCGGCGCCGGGCGGCGGGCTGACGTCGGTGGATCCGGCCGGCCCGTCCGACAATCCGCCGGCCATGGGCCCCGCGGGCACGGTGCACATGACCCTGGCCGACCATGCCCGCTTCGCGCGGCTGTTCCTGAAGGACAACGCGATCCTCAGCGCCGACAGCATCAAGCGCCTGACCACGCCGGAGGGCGATGCGATCTACGCCCTGGGCTGGCTGGTGATCCCGACGCGCCCGTGGAGCCGCGGGCCGGTCCTGGTGCACGAGGGGTCCAACACCATGTGGCACGAGGTGGTGATGATCGCGCCGGGCCGCGGGGCGGCGATCATCGCGGCCTGCAACGCGGGACCCGAGGCCTCGAAGGGCGCGGCCACCAGGCTGCTGCACCAGTTCCAGGCCGCGTACGTGGCCTGAGGCGGGGGCGGTCAGGAGATCTTGTCGCGATTGCCGCTTCGGCGCGCCATGCCCGACAGCAGTCCTCGGATGACAAGACCCGAGATGTGGATCGCCACAATGGTTGCGAGGCTCGTCCCGGCCTTGGGTGGTTCGGGTTCGATCGTGGCTTCCAAGGGGGACGGATCTGGTTGCACCGCCGCCTCGGTTGCGGGGGGCTGATTTTCCTGACCGCCTTCAGCCGGAGCCGGAGCCGGAGCCGGAGCCGGAGCCGGAGCCGGAGCTGGGGCTGGAGATTGAGTTCCGGCGGGAGCGGGCGGTGGTTTGGATCCGCTTGGATCGGGTTTGAGCTCACTCAAAGCGCGGTCGATCCGCTCGATCTCGCCCTTGACCACGAAGGCCAGCAGGAGGGGAACCAAGACGAGCAGGCCCAGGAAGACGTTAAATCCGATCGCGCCGCTATTTAGCATAGTCGGCATCCACCAAAATCCAGATCAGTACACCGGCGCAGATCGCTAGAACGATCCAGCTGGTGAAGTGAACGCCCTCGTTCTTGAGGATCGGCACGATGACCGTGCTGAGGATGGCGCTGCAGGAGAAGGTCTTGATGTAGTCCATGACCATCTGAAGGACCTTCTTCAGATGCTTCTGCTGGGCCCGCAGCTGCTTGGCGCTCATCACTGGCGCCATGCTGGAAAGACTGTTCGACGCCACCATCCCCTCCGCGTCTGCATTCGCGACCGGGACGATGCCTTAAAATTGTAATTTATGCATCATTATCGGATTGATTGTCGTTCGCCGCCTACCGCTCGTCGGCCGGCAGGCGGATGTGCACCAGCTTCCAGGTGAACAGTTCGCGGCGCTGGAAGGTGAAGATGGTCGCCTTGGCCTTGTCGCCTGGGCGGCGCACGGCGATGCGCACGCGGTTGGGGTCCCAGTAGGCGATGGTCGGGTAGGGGCCGCGCACCACGGCCTGCATCCGGCCCAGCACCGTCTCGGGACGGGCGGCCGGCGGCGGGGCCGCGCCGGGGGCGTAGCCGCGGGTCAGGGCCGACAGCCCCTGGACGGTCAGATAGCGGTCGACCTTCGGCTCGGGCGGGGCGATCGGTTCGATGGCGCGCTTGAAGACGCCCATCGGATTGGTCCACAGCGACGGCGCCTCGGGCTTGGCGGCGGGCGCTTCGTCGTCGAGCTGGCCGGTCAGGCTGCGGCGCACGACCGGAAAGTCGACCAGTTCGCCCATCGCCTGCACGTCTTCGTACTGGGCCGCGGCCTTCAGGGCGCGGAAGGCGAACCAGGGCGCTGTGGCGAAGGCGGCGGCGAAGATGAAGATCGCCAGGACCAGCAGGTCCCAGATCCGCTTCTGCAAAGTCATTGCGCCCCCGCACGGTTAACGCCGCCTAGAATGGGCATTCATGCCCCCACTGCAAGGGCGTTCGCGCGGGAAGGGTTCCGCACGTGGAATCCGCTTTCCCCGGAGGCTTCGCCGCTTTATGGGGTCGCCGCTTACGGCGCGGCCCTAAGCCTTCGCCGCCCCTGAGGAATTCCCGGAGCGCCCATGGCCGGCTCGCGCATCGCCGATCTCTTCCGCTGCAAGCCCGTCGGGGCGATCGCGGCCGAGGGCGACGACAATCCCAACGAGCTGCCGCACGACCTGGAGCGCTCGATCGGCCTGTTCCAGCTGACCATGCTGGGCGTGGGCGCCACCATCGGCACCGGCATCTTCGTGGCCCTGACCGGCGCGGTGCCGGCGGCGGGGCCGGCTGTGATCGTCTCGTTCGTGCTGGCCGGGATCACCGCGGCGCTGACGGCCCTGTGCTACGCCGAGTTCGCCTCGACCCTGCCGGTCTCGGGCTCGTCCTACTCCTACGCCTACGCCACGCTGGGCGAGTTCGTGGCCTTCATCGTCGGGGCCTGCCTGCTGCTGGAGTACGCCGTCTCGGCCTCGGCCATCGCCGTGGGCTGGGGGCAGTACCTCAACGAGCTGTTCGTCGACCTGTTCGGCTGGCGCCTGCCCGACGCCCTGGCCAAGCCGCCGGGGGCGGGCGGGGTGTTCAACCTGCCGGCCGTGGTGCTGGTGGGCTCGTGCATGCTGCTGCTGCTGCGCGGGGCCAAGGAGTCGACCACGGTCAACGCCATCCTGGTGGTGGCCAAGCTGCTGGTGCTGCTGTTCTTCGTCGTCATCGCCTTCAGCGGCTTTCAGGCCGGCAACTTCAAGCCGTTCGCGCMGATGGGGCTGGCCGGGGTCTGGGCGGCGACCTCGTCGATCTTCTTCTCGTACATCGGCATCGACGCGGTCTCGACCGCCGGCGACGAGGTCAAGAACCCGCGCCGCAACCTGCCGCTGGGCGTGGTGCTGAGCCTGCTGATCGTCACCGCCGTCTACATCCTGGTGGCCGTGGCCGCCGTCGGCGCCCAGCCCTGGACGGCCTTCGCCGGCCAGGAGGCGGGTCTGGCGGTGATCCTGCGCAACCTGACCGGCGCGGGCTGGACCTCGCTGGTGCTGTGCCTGGGCGCGATCATCTCGATCTTCAGCGTCACGCTGGTCGTCATGTACGGCCAGACGCGGATCCTGTTCGCCATGAGCCGCGACGGCCTGCTGCCGCGGATCTTCCAGAAGACCGACCCGCGCACCCGCGTGCCGACCTGGAACACCGCCATCGTCGCGGCCTTCATCGCCTTCCTGGCCGCCTTCGTGCCGCTGAACGTGCTGATGAACCTGACCAGCATGGGCACGCTGATCGCCTTCGCCATCGTCTCGGCCGGGGTGATCGTCCTGCGCCGCACGCGGCCGGACCTGCCGCGCGGCTACAAGGTTCCGCTGTATCCGGTGCTGCCGATCGCCAGCGTGGCCTTCTGCGGCTACCTGATCCTGGGCCTGCCCTGGGACACCTTCGCCCTGTTCGGCGTGTGGGTGGCGGCCGCCTGCCTGATCTACTTCGGCTATTCGCGGAAGCACTCCAAGCTGGCCTGAGGCGACAGGAACGGCCCATTCTGGGTCAGGATTGAACACCGGGCCGCCTTCCTGGGGACGGAAGGGCCTCGCGCCTTGCCCCGTCTTCGCGACGCCCCCTAGGGTCCGCGGCGACGGTTCGCGCACGATTGCGCGGTCGTTTGGCCCGAGTCGGGTTTAGGATCGCCGCGATGAGCCAGATCGAAGTCCTGGGAATGGAAAAGCGCGCCTACCGTCGCTACCCCGCCTCTCGCAAGGCCTACCTGGTGGTGGGCGGCGAGCCCCTGCGCTGCCGGCTGATCGACATCGCCAAGGGCGGGGCGCGCATCGCCGCGCCGGAGTTCGCCGTTCCGCCCGATCTTCTGCACCTGGTCGACCCGGCCCGCCGCATGGTGCACCTGACCCGCATGGTCTGGCAGGGCGACGGCCAGATGGGCCTGCAGTTCATCGACTCGCGCGCCTTCACCGAGCCGCTGGGCGGCGCCGAGGGCGCGGGCAAGGTGGTCGAGATGGTCGGCCCCTGGCCGAAGCAAACCCAAGGAAACTAGAAGTTTTTCGCGTTCCGTAGCGGCAAGCTGAGCCAACCGGAATCGAAGTCGCGCGTTGCTGGGTCTGTCGGATTTCGACAGACGCCAAGGTGAGCGCGTGACCTCGATCCTTCGTGCGGCGGCCCTGAGCGCCGCCTTGTTGCTGGCAGGCTGTGGAACGATGGCCAGGCCGCCCGAAGGGGTGGTCCGGGTGGCGCCCGGCGCGGTGATCCCGACGGCCGATCCGCGCATCGTCGCCAGCGACGCCGCCCCCGTGCGCCAGCTCGAACGCCAGATCATGGGCGAGCAGGGCCAGGGGCCGACCGCGATCCTCGCCCTGTCCGGGGGCGGGGCCAACGGGGCCTATGGCGCGGGCGTGCTGGTGGGGTGGACCCAGAGCGGCCGGCGGCCAGACTTCCGCATCGTCACGGGGGTGAGCACCGGCGCCCTGGCCGCGCCGTTCGCCTTCCTCGGCCCGTCCTGGGACCCGCAACTGGCCGCCGCCTATTCCGACGGCGGGGCCAAGGACATCCTGGCCTGGCGGCAACTGGCGACCTTCGCCTCGCCCAGCCTCTACAGCAGCTCGGCCCTGCGCAAGCTGGTCGACAAGGCCGTGACGCCGCAACTGCTGGCGGCCATCGCCGCCGAGCACGACAAGGGCCGGCGACTGCTGGTGGCGACCACCAACCTCGACAGCGAGGAGACGGTGATCTGGGACATGGGCCTGATCGCCAGGCAGGGCGGGGAGCAGGGCCTGAAACTGTTCAAGGATGTGCTGACCGCCTCGGCCAGCATTCCCGGCGTCTTTCCCCCGGTGCTGATCGCCGGCCGCGCCAAGGACGGCCGGATCATCCAGGAGATGCACGTCGACGGCGGGGTCAACACGCCGTTCCTGGCCGTGCCGGAAAGCCTGGTCCTGTGGAGCCGTCCCGCCGGCGCCGTGAACGGCGGCTCGATCTACGTGCTGGTCAACGGCCAGCTGGGCCGGCGCGACGCGGTCACCGCCGGCAAGCTGACGGCGATCCTCAAGCGCAGCTACGACAGCGGCAGCAAGGCCTCGACCCGCGCCCACCTGGCCGCCAACGCCGCCTTCGCCCAGCGCAACGGCCTGGCCTTCCGCGTCGCCGCGGTGCCCGACGAGGCCGAGGCCAACAGCCTGGACTTCAGCGACGCCGCCATGCGCCGGCTGTTCGAACTGGGCCGGGAGCAGGGGCGCTCGGGCAAGGCCTGGGGCGACTGGAAACCCGCCGAGGCCGAGAAGGCCGCCGCGACGGGACTGATCGTCATCGACGCCCCGCCGGCGCGGCGCTAGCCGTCAGGCCGTCTCGTGGCGCATGGCCTCGGCGGCCAGCGCCGCATGCTCGGCGATCCGCCCGCCGGCCCTGCGCTCGCTGTAGCGATCGACGAGGTAGTCGGCGCGGTCGCGGGTCAGCAGGGTGAACTTGACCAGTTCCTCCATCACGTCGACGACCCGGTCGTAGTAGCCGGACGGCTTCATGCGGTCGTTCTCGTCGAACTCCCTGTAGGCCATGGCCACCGACGACTGGTTGGGAATGGTGATCATCCGCATCCAGCGGCCCAGCAGGCGCAGGGTGTTGACCGCGTTGAACGACTGCGAGCCGCCGCTGACCTGCATGACCGCCAGGGTCTTGCCCTGGGTGGGGCGCACGCTGCCGATCTCCAGCGGGATCCAGTCGATCTGCGACTTGATCACGCCCGTGATCGCGCCGTGCCGCTCGGGACTGCACCAGACCTGGCCCTCCGACCACTCCGACAGGGCGCGCAGTTCTTTGACCTTGGGATGGTCGGGTCCTTCGGCGTCGGGCAGCGGCAGTCCGCGCGGGTCGAAGATGCGGGTCTCGCAGCCCAGGGCCTGGAGAATGCGCGCGGCCTCCTCGACCAGCAGCCGGCTGAACGAGCGATCGCGCAGCGATCCGTACAGCAGCAGGATGCGCGGCGGATGCGACGCCCGCTCGGACGGCTCCAGGCGGGCCTGGTCGATCCTGGCCAGGAAGGGGGCGTCCAGGGCGGGGAACTGGGTCACGGGCGTCTCCGGAAGTGGATTGCAAAGACTCATATTTCGAGAATAATGGAAATATGGAATCGAAGTCCGCTGTCAACATGCTCTCGGCGCTCGGTCACGAGGGGCGCCTGGCGATCTTTCGCCTGCTGGTGAAGGCCGGTCCGCAGGGCGTCGCCGCGGGCGATGTGGCGCGGGCGCTGGATGTGCTGCCCAACAGCCTGTCTGCCAATCTCAGCATCCTGGCCCATGCCGGCCTCGTCACATCGCGGCGGGAGGGGCGCTCGATCATCTATTCGGCCGACTACGGCGCGATGAGCGGGCTCCTGGGCTTCCTGATGGAAGACTGCTGCGACGGCGCGCCGGAGATCTGCTCGCCGCTGAACGCGGTGCTGGCGCGCGTCGAGGCCTGCGGGCCGGCGTGCGCGCCCAGGTCGCCGGCCTGACCATGGGCCCCTTCGACCTGCGCCGCCGTCTCGTCGCCGAGGGGCTGGGGTCGGCCCTGCTGCTGGCGGTGGTGGTCGGCTCGGGGATCATGGGCGAGCGGCTGGCGGGCGGGAACCTCGCCCTGGCCCTGTTGGCCAACACCCTGGCCACGGGCGCGGCCCTGGTGGTGCTGATCGGCGTGTTCGGCCCGATCTCCGGCGCGCACTTCAACCCGGTCGTGACCCTAGTGGCGGCGTCACAGCGCCGGCTGCCGTGGCTGGACGCGGCGCTCTATCCGGTGGCGCAGGTCGCGGGCGCCGTGCTGGGCGTCTGGATCGCGCACGCCATGTTCGGCGAGGCGCTGCTGCAGGTCTCGACCAAGGCGCGGGTCGGCCTGGATCAGGCGCTTTCGGAACTGGTGGCGACGTTCGGTCTGCTGGCGACCGTGCTGGGAACCACCCGGTTCGAGCCCAGGAGCACGCCGGTGGCCGTCGGCCTCTACATCACCGCCGCCTACTGGTTCACCGCGTCGACCGCGTTCGCCAATCCCGCCGTGACGCTGGCCCGGACCATGACCGACACCTTCGCCGGCATCGCGCCCGTCGGTGCGCCGGCGTTCATCCTGGCCCAGATCGTCGGCGCGCTGCTTGCGGCGGCGGTGTTCGGGTGGCTGCTGAAACCGGAGCCTGCGTCATGAACGACTTTCCGATCACCATCTTCCACAACCCCGCCTGCGGAACCTCGCGCAACGTCGTGGCCATGGTCGAAGCAGCGGGCTACGCGCCCCGGGTCGTCGAGTATCTGGCCGTCGGCTGGACGCGGGAGCAGCTTGTCGACCTGTCCGCGCGCGCCGGCCTGTCGCTGCGTGATCTCATCCGCGAGAAGGGAACGCCGGCGCAGTCGCTGGGCCTGCTGGCCGCCGACGTGTCCGACGCGCGCATCCTCGAGGCCATGATCGCCCATCCGATCCTGGTCAACCGGCCCATCGTGGTCACGCCCATAGGCGTGGCGCTGTGCCGGCCCTCCGAAGCCGTGCTCGACTTGCTGGAGCGGCGTCCGTCCAGCTTCACCAAGGAGGACGGCGAGGTCGTCATCCCCTAGAGGGCGGCCGCGTTCCCGGGGCGAACAGCAGGTCCGACCAGCGCCAGGAGGCGTCGCCCAGGGCAAGGCGCGGGGCGCCGGGGCCGTCGGCGAGGCTGACGACGACCAGGCCGCGCATCTGGTCGGCGCGGCAGGCGGCCGGCGCGAAACCGACCTCCATGATGATCGCCTCGCGAACGCCCGCCAGTCCCCGGCCGACCTGACCGGGGCTTTGCAGCCACTTGCCGTTCCAGACCAGCACCGCCTTGCCCGAGGCGGCGGCTTCGCCGTGGGCCGAAGCCAGGGCGGTGCGGACGCGAGGGTTGCGCCGCAGGGCCGCCTGCAGCCGCCGGACCATGTCGCAGCTGGCGCCGTCGCCCGAACCGTTCCCCGATCCCGTGCCGACCGTGGTGGCGCCGGCGAGCTCGGCCTCGCCCAGCTCGGCGGCCATCATCGTGGTGTCGGCGGGCGTGGCGGGCACGGGCTCGACCTCGGGCGGGCGCACGGCCGGGCGGGCGGTGCGCTTGGGCGGCTTGGGATCAGGCTTGGGCGGGGCGGGCGAGGGCGGCCGGGCCGGCTTGGACTCGGGCCTGGGCTCCGGCGCGGGCGGCTTGGGTTCCGGCGGCGGGGGAGGCGGGGGCGGCGGCTCGACGAGGTCGACCGCGAACGGTTCGGGTTCGGGCGGGCGCGGCTCGCCCTGGGCCAGCATCACCGCCGCCAGCACGGCCACGTGCGCCCCGACGCTGAACAGGCCGGCCGCCAGCTTCGTCGCGCGCGAGGTGCGGCGGCGTTGCGGCGGGTCGATCAGCGGTCGTGGCATCGGGCGTCCGTCACGGGCGCCGAGGCTGCGGCGCGTCGTCCAGGATGCGAGGGCGGCGCGTCAGCATCGTGGCGCGCGGCGCCTCAATGCTGACGCGCCGCTTAACGTCTTCAATGTTCCAAAGAAAAAGGCCCTCCCGCGAGGGAGGGCCTTCGTCCTTACCGGAAGTCCAGGCTGCTTAGGCAGCCATGGCCTTCTGCAGGTTCTCGTCGATCTTGTCGAGGAAGCCTTCGGTGGTCAGCCAGCCTTGCTTGTCGCCGACGAGCAGGGCCAGGTCCTTGGTCATGAAGCCGCTTTCGACGGTGTCGATGCAGACCTTTTCCAGGGTGGCGGCGAACTTGGCCAGTTCGGCGTTGTCGTCGAGCTTGGCGCGGTGGGCCAGGCCACGGGTCCAGGCGAAGATCGAGGCGATCGAGTTGGTCGAGGTCGACTCGCCCTTCTGGTGCTGGCGGTAGTGACGGGTCACCGTGCCGTGGGCGGCTTCGGCTTCCACGGTCTTGCCGTCCGGCGTCATCAGCACCGAGGTCATCAGGCCCAGCGAGCCGAAGCCTTGAGCCACGATGTCCGACTGCACGTCGCCGTCGTAGTTCTTGCAGGCCCAGACGTAGCCGCCCGACCACTTCAGCGCCGAGGCGACCATGTCGTCGATCAGGCGGTGTTCGTAGTGGATGCCCAGAGCCTTGAACTGCTCGGCGTAGTGCTCGTCGTAGACTTCCTGGAACAGGTCCTTGAAGCGGCCGTCATAGGCCTTGAGGATCGTGTTCTTGGTCGACAGGTAGACCGGGTACTTGCGGTTCAGGCCGTAGGCGAACGAGGCGTGGGCGAACTCGCGGATCGAGTCGTCGAGGTTGTACATGGCCATGGCCACGCCGGCGCCCGGAGCCTTGTAGACTTCGTGCTCGATGACTTCGCCGTCTTCGCCGACGAACTTGATCGACAGGGTGCCCTTGCCCGGCATCTTGAAGTCGGTGGCGCGGTACTGGTCGCCGAAGGCGTGACGGCCGACGATGATCGGCTGGGTCCAGCCCGGCACCAGGCGCGGCACGTTCTGGCAGATGATCGGCTCACGGAAGATCACGCCGCCCAGGATGTTGCGGATCGTGCCGTTCGGCGACTTCCACATCTTCTTGAGATTGAACTCGGTCACGCGGGCTTCGTCCGGCGTGATGGTGGCGCACTTCACGGCCACGCCGTGCTTCTTGGTGGCCTCGGCCGCGTCGATCGTCACCTGGTCGTTGGTGGCGTCGCGGTTCTCGACCGACAGGTCGTAGTAGTCCAGTTCCAGGTCCAGATACGGGAAGATCAGCTTATCCTTGATGAGCTTCCAGATGATCCGGGTCATTTCGTCGCCGTCCATGTCGACGACGGGATTGGCGACTTTGATCTTGGCCATTGCGGGGTCTTCCTCTCGCGGTGGCGCGCTCTGACGCTCGGCGCACAGGGCCGGAACGTGGCGCGGACGGCGAGCCCTATAGACTGTTGCGGCCGCTGGGGAAAGGCTGCGTGGTGCGGCGGAGAGGGTCCGAGCGCGGCATTCCACCGCAGGCGACATGGACCGCGCCGCGCCCTAATGGGTTGTGGCTGTGCTGGACGCCTCGCGAGGGGGCGTGGAGTGGGGAGCGGGCTTGAACACCTTGTGGCGCCATACGGACGTGATGTCGCCCCTGGCCCGTCGCCTGCTGGCCGTCGCCACGCTGCTGTCGATCGCGGTGACGGGCCTCGTGACGGCCGTGACCTTCTACTTCGTGCAGCAGAGCGCCGCCGAGACGCAGATGCGGCACCTGGCCGAATATGTCGGCGAACGGGTCAAGACCGAGGATCGGCTGTTCTCCGACCTGGTCAAGGTGCACGACGCCGCCAGCCTGGCCCTGATGCGCCGCCTGCGCGAGATCGAGCCCGACATCGACGGCCAGTTCGACCTGCTGTTCCCCGAACACGGCGACGGCACCCGCCGCACCGCCCCGCGCCTCTATGACGGCGGCCGCACCGGCAACCACTATGTCTACGGCATCGGCGGTTTCGTGCCGCAGGCCCGGGAACTGACCCGCGAGGACAAGGCCCTGATGGTGGCGGCCATGGAGGTGGTCGCCAACGCCGGCGAGACCGAGATCGGCCACTACGACAACTTCTACTTCTTCACGCCGCAGACCCGGCTGGTGATGTTCGGTCCCAAGCGCAAGGACCGGCTGCTCTACTATCGCCAGGACGCGCCGCCGAGCCTGGACATCGCCAAGGAGGAGATGACCCAGCTCACCCTGCCGGCCAACAATCCGCAGCGGGTGATGAAGTGCACCAAGCTGCGCAAGCTGATCTCCAATCCCAGCGGGCGCGGGCTGAACGCGGCCTGCGTCACCCCGTTCGACATCGGCGAGCGGCATGTCGGGGCCTGGGGCACCAGCCTTTCGCTCGACTCGTTCCTGCTGCGGGCCGTGGGCGACGCCCTGCCGGGCGGGCAGAACATGATCGTCTCGTCGGACGGCGAGCTGATCGCCGCGCCGGGCCTGGCCGCCGACGGCGTGGTCGACGCCGCCCAGCTGGCCCGCGTGCAGTCGCGCGAGCGGGTGGCCGACCTCGTCGCCCAGATCCGCGAGCACGGCGGCGACGTCGGGGCCCTGCGCGACCGCAGCGGCGACCGCGTCGTGGCCTACGGCCGGATGAAGGAGCCCGACTGGTACTTCCTGATGACCTTCCGTTCGGACCAGATCGTCTGGAACGCGGTGAAGACCGCGTCCTGGGTGCTGCTGTTCGGCGTGGTGGGGGTGATCGCCCAGCTCGTGCTGCTCTATCGCCTGATGGCCCGCGAGGTGGTCGCGCCCCTGCGCGGCCTGGCCGAGGCCCACCGCGACGACGACGGCGCGACCGCGGCCCGCATCGAGGCCCGCGGCGACGAGATCGGCGCCCTGGCCCGGGCCTTGCGCAAGCAGCGCGAGGTGCACGAGGACCTGCTGCGCTCGCTCGAGGTGCGGGTCGCCGAGCGCACGCGCGAGCTGGAGAAGGCCAACCAGGCCAAGTCGGTGTTCCTGGCCAACATGAGCCACGAACTGCGCACGCCGCTGAACGGGGTGATCGCCGTCGGCGACCGCCTGGCCGAAGAGAGCGACCCGGCCCGCCGGCGCGAGCTGGCCGCCCTGGTCGCCTCGTCTGGCCGCCTGCTGGAGCAGGTGCTGGGCGACATCCTCGACGTCTCCAAGATCGAGGCCGGCGAGTTCCAGCTGACCTTCGCGCCCTTCGACCTGGAAAGCCTGGTCGGCGGCATGGCCGAACTGCATCGGGCCTCGGCCGAGGCCAAGGGGCTGGCCTTCTCGTGGTCGGTCGCGCCGGACGCCGTCGGCCGCTACGACGGCGATGCGGGCCGCATCAGCCAGATCCTGTCGAACCTGCTGGGCAACGCGGTCAAGTTCACCAGCGTCGGCGGCGTCGACCTGTCGGTCGAGAAGGTGGGCGAGGTGATCCGCTTCAGCATCAGCGACACCGGCGTCGGCTTCGACGACGCGGTGCGCGAGCGATTGTTCAAGCGCTTCGTCCAGGCCGACCAGTCGATTACGCGGCAGTTCGGCGGCACGGGGCTGGGCTTGTCGATCTGCGCGGCCCTGGCCGAGATGATGGGCGGGGCGATCGACGCGCGGGCCGTGGTCGGGCGCGGGGCGACCTTCATCGTCGACCTGCCGCTGCAGCCGTCGACCGAAAGCCTCGACCACGACCACGAGGACGACGAGGGGCCGGTCTCGCTGGAGGGGCTGCGGGTGCTGGTGGCCGAGGACCATCCGGGCAACCGCAAGGTGGTCGAGATCGTGCTGGAGCCGTTCGGCGTCGACCTGACCATGGTCGAGGACGGCGAGGCGGCGCTGCGGGCGCTGCAGGCCCAGCCGTTCGACGCGGTGCTGATGGACATGCAGATGCCGGTGATGGACGGCCTGACCGCCACCCGGGAGCTGCGCGCCCGCGAGGCGGCGGCCGACGCCGACCCGATCCTGGTGATCATGCTGACCGCCAACGCCATGGACGAGCATGTCGCCGCCGCCCACGCCGCGGGGGCCGACCTGCACGTGGCCAAGCCGCTCAATCCGGGCCTGCTGGTCCAGGCCCTGGCCTCCGTGCGGCATCGGGCCGCCCTGCGCGAGGCGTCGTCCAGGCTTGAAGGCTGAGGCGTTAGCGACTATCTCCCCGGCCACAACCGAGCGAGGCCACGTCCTCCACCGTCGTTTCAGGCGGGTTTAAGTCCGGGACGGCCCGGCGTTCTTGCAAGGGGACGCCGTCATGGCTTGGATATTCCTCATCATCGCTGGCCTGCTGGAAGTGGTCTGGGCCTTTTTCATGAAGGCCTCGGAAGGCTTCACGAAGCCCTGGCCCAGCATCGCCACGCTCATCTTCATGTTCGCCAGCTTCGGCCTGCTGTCGCTGTCGATGAAGTCGCTGCCGCTGGGCACGGCCTACACCATCTGGACCGGCATCGGCGCGGTCGGCGCCTTCGTGGTCGGCGTCGCGGTGCTGGGCGAACAGCTCAGCGTCACGCGCGTGGTCGCCGCCGTGCTGATCGTCAGCGGCCTCGTGCTGATGAAGCTGTCGTCGTCGCACTGACCTGTTTGCCCGTCATTCCCGCTGCAGGGCGGGAATGACGACAGGTAATTTGGGCGAGGTTCTTACCGCCCCGCCTTCTCGGCCGCCTGCAGCACCAGGCGCATGACCTCCAGCACCAGGTCGTCGCGGTCGGCCTCCTCCAGCGGAGAGGCCTTGAGGAAGATCGCCAGCGCGAAGCGCCGGCCGTCCTTCAGGCGCACCATGGCCAGGGTGTTGTCGGCCGCCGCCAGGCCAAGATCCCACGGCGTGGCCGAGGTCACGGCGGCCAGGCGCGCGCCGGCGGGCAGGGCGGGCCGCAGGCGGTCTCCGGCCGCGGCCTCCATCATCCGCAGCAGCCGGCGGCGGTCCTCCTGGCTGGTCAGTTCGCCCTGGTTCAGGGCTTCGAGAAAGCGCACGGCGGCCAGGGGCGTCGTCTGGTCCCGGGTGTCGGCGAGGTAGTCTCGCCAGGCCGATCGCCGCGTCGCCTCGGGCGTGGCCAGCACGGCCTTGCGCCAGGCCTGGCCGCGCCAGTCGGCCCTGAACGAGGCCGTACCCGTCTGCTCGGGCAGCAGCTGTCGGGCGTAGCGGTCGACCCGCAGGTTCTCGACCTTCTTGAGGTCCAGCCAGGCGGTGACCGCGCCAGGACCGCCGATCCGCCTCATCAGCACGTCGGCGGCGGTGTTGTCGCCGCCGGCGACGGCCTGTTTCAGCAGCTCCTCCACCGTCCAGCGCCGCCGGCCCGGCCAGGCGTCGGCGACGCCGCTGGGCGGGGGCGACAGGTCGACGTCCTCGACGGTGATCGTCTCGCGCAGCGACAGGGCCTTGGCTTCGACCTCGGCCAGCACCGCGGCGCCCAGCGGCGCGGTCCAGGTCCCGGCCAGCGGAAAGAGCTGTTCGCCGGCCACGGCCGCGCGCTGGGCGGTGGTCAGGTCCTGCACCGCCACCCCCAGGTCGCCGGGGCGGGCGCGTTCAGCGATGGCGGCCAGCTTGTGGCTCATCGCCTCGTGGTCGAAGGTCGGATCCTCCTGGCCGGCCAGCGGCGGTTCGCGGCAGGCGGCCAGGGCCGCCGGCAGAACGGGCGCGGCGAGGGCGGCGAGCAGGGCGCGGCGATGCATGGGGCCTCCAAGCGTGAGCGGAGGCTAAACGCGCCAGACGACGGTTCGGACTTGCGTCAAAGTATGGCTGGACGGCAAAGGGACGCCCATGACCGCCGAAACGAACTCCGAAATCGTCCGCACGCCCCCCTGCGTGATCCTCAACGCCCCGCAACTGGCCGAAAACATCGGCTCGGTCGCCCGGGTCATGGCCAATTTCGGCCTCTACGAACTGCGGCTGGTCAATCCGCGCGACGGCTGGCCCCAGGAGCGGGCCTGGGCCAGCGCCTCGGGCGCCAGCTGGCCGCTGGACGACGCCAAGGTGTTCGACACCCTGGCCGAGGCGATCGCCGACCTGCACCTGGTCTACGCCACCACGGCCCGGCCGCGCGAAACCCGCCTGCCGGTCTACACCCCGCGCGAATCCGCCGGCCACCTGGCGCAGGAGGTCGAGCAGGGCCGCAAGGTGGGCCTGCTGTTCGGCGGCGAGCGCGCAGGGCTGGAGACCGACGACATCGCGCTGTGCCAGGCCATCGTCTCGATCCCGATCGACGAGCGCTTCCGCTCGCTCAACCTGGCCCAGGCCGTGTCGATCAACGCCTACGAATGGAAGATGACGGTCGACGATCGTCCCTGGAAGAAGTTCGAGCTGAACGTCGAGGGACCGGCCGACCAGGCGGCGATGATGGGCCTTTACGAGCACCTCGAGAACGAGCTCGACAAGGCCGGCTTCTATCACCCGCCCGAGAAGAAGCCGTCGATGGTGCGCAACCTGCGTGTGCCGCTGGCCCGCGCCCGCCTGACCGACCAGGAAGTTCGCACCTTCCGCGGGGTGATCACGGCGCTGTCGAAGGGGCGTGGCCGGGTGCTGGCCAAGCTGGCGCAGAAGGCCGCGGACAAGGGCGAGGACTGAACGCGGCGGCCGGGTTTCGAAAGGGCCGGCCCCGTCTCGCCGCAGTAACCGGTTTCCCACCTTACGGCGCTTTAATTTCCGTGATGGCGAAAACGCCGCTACCCCGTCACTATCCGCAACCATGGTCCAGGTTGTGGGATAACCGGCGGCATAGCGTCGGGGGCGTAGGGTAGGGGGCATGGCGATGGCGCTGGGTGGCGTGCTTCTGCAGGGTATGGTCGCGGCTATGGTCGTGGGGACGGCGCCGCCGTCGGAGACCAAGCCTCCCGAGGTCAAGGCCCCGGACGCCAAGGCCCCCGAGGCCAGGCCCCCCGAGGCCAAGACCGAAGACGCCAAGCCCGCGCTCATCCCCGTCGTCGCCGCCGAGGACGCCGTCGAAGGCGTGACCGTGCAATCGACGCCGCGCGGCAAGACCGAAGGTCCGGTCGAACCCGAGATCTCGCTCGACGAGGCGGCCATCAAGGCCTACGGCGCGGGCAGCATCGCCGAACTGATGACCCTGCTGGAGCCGCTGACCGTCACCTCGCGCGGGCGGGGCGGCGAGGGTCCGGTGACCCTGGTCAACGGCCAGCGGATTTCGGGCTTCCAGGAGATCGCCGGCCTGCCGCCCGAGGCGATCCAGCGCATGGACATCCTGCGCGAAGAGGCGGCCCTGGCCTATGGCTACCGCGCCGACCAGCGGGTGGTGAACCTGGTCCTGAAGAAGGACTTCCGGTCGCTGAACCTGGAGGACGAGTTCCGCTTCGCCACCGAGGGCGGCCGCACCTTCAACGAGCAGAAGGGCAACCTCTTCAAGGTCGACGCCGACGCGCGCTGGACCGTCAACCTTCGCTATCGCCGCGAGATGCCCCTGTACGAGGCCGAGCGCGACATCGAGCGCACCAGCAGCAAGCCGTACGACATCCAGGGCAATATCGGCCTGGAGACCGGGGGCGAGCTCGACCCGGCCCTCTCGGCCCTGGCCGGTTCGGTGGTGAACGTGGCGGCCGTGCCGGTCTTGGCCGCGGGCGGCGCGCCGGGTCTGGCCGACTTCGTCGCCGGCGCCGGACGGGCGGCCAGCGACGACCTGACCGCCTCGCGCACCCTGCTGGCGCGGGGCGAGGAAGGCGCGATCCAGGGCGCCTACACCCGCAACCTGATGCTGGGCGCGCTGGGCAATGTGACCACGACCTTCAGCGGCAATGTCGAGAGCACCAGCCGCGTCAGCTATCACGGCCTGACGGGCGTGGACCTGGTGCTGAGGGCCGACAGTCCCTATTCGCCCTTCGCCAGGGACGTTCCGCTCTATCGCTATCTCGACGTGCCCGACGGCCTGCGCCGCAAGACCGACACCGACAAGTTCGAGGCGGCCATGACGGCGCTGGGCATGATGGCCGGCTGGCGCTGGACCTTCGCCGGCAATGTCGACCTGACCGACAGCGCCACGCGCACGGGCAGGGGTCTCGACACCACGGCCTATCGCGCGGCGGTGGCGGCCAGCGATCCCGAGGTCAATCCGTTCGGCCCGATCCCGCGCAACCTGCTGCGCTACAACGCCCAGGACACCGCCGACTCCATCACCACCAACGCCAAGGCCGAGCTGACCATGAACGGCACGGTGACGCAGCTGCCGGCCGGCCGCCTGCGGGCCACGTTCAAGGGCGGGGTCGACAGCCGCAAGGTGGAGTCCGAGAGCGTGCGCTCGAACGTCTTCACCCGGCGCGCCCTGACCCGCGACCGGGCCACGCTGCAGGCCAGCGCCGACGCGCCCATCGCCGAACGCGACGGGGTGCTGGGCTTCCTGGGCGGGGTGTCGGTGAACGGCAACGCGCTGTACGAGCAGTTCTCCGACATCGGCGGCCTGATGACGGTGGGCGGCGGCGTCTCGTGGTCGCCGATCAAGCGCATGAGCCTGTCGCTGAACTACAGCACCGAAGAGGGCGAGCCTTCGCCCCAGCAGGTCAACGACCCGGTGCAGCTGACGCCCAACGTGTCGATGTACGACTTCGCCACCAACGAGACGGTCAACGTCACCCGCATCGAGGGCGGCAATCCCAACCTGGCGCCCGACAGCCGCCAGGTCGTCAAGCTGGGCTTCAACTACCGGCCGTTCGAGAAGCGCGAGCTGTCGCTGTGGGGCAACTACACAGCCAGCCGCGTCGAGGACCAGATCGCCAGCTTCCCGGCCGTCTCGCCGGAGCTGGAGGCGGCCTTCCCCAGCCGCTTCACCCGCAACGAACTGGGGCGGCTGATCTCGGTCGACACCCGGCCGGTGAACTTCGCCCATGCCGACCGCGAGGAACTGCGCTGGGGCATGAACTACAACCTGCGCTGGGGCGGTCCGCCGCCGGCCGCCGGCGGCCGGCCGGGCGGCGGCGGCATGCAGATCAGCGGTCCGGGCTTCATGATGCGGTCGGGCGGACCGCCGGGGCAGGGGTTCTTCAACGTCTCGCTGAACCACCTGTGGCGGCTGCGCGACGAGGTGGTGATCCGCGACGGCATGGCTGCCCTGGACCTGCTGGACGGCGCCTCGCTGGGACGCCGGGGCGGCACGCCGCGCCATGAGGTCAACCTGCAGGCCAACCTGTCCAAGGACGGCTTCGGCGGCGGCCTGCGCGGCGCCTGGCGCTCGTCCACCTGGGTCGACGGCGGCCTGCGTGGCGATGATCTTTTCTTCTCCGACATTCCGACCCTCAGCCTGTCGGGCTTCGCCGACCTCGGGCAGCGCAAGGAGTGGGTGCAGCGCTGCGAATGGCTGAAGGGCTCGCGGGTGACGCTGGCGGTCGACAACCTGTTCGACGAGAAGCAGGAGGTCCGCAACGACAAGGGCCTCACGCCGCCCGCCTACGCCGAGGACTACATGGATCCCATGGGCCGGACGGTGCGGCTCAGCCTGCGCAAGCTGCTCTAGGAAGGGTCACGCTCACCCCAGTTCCCGCTCCAGGTGCTCGACCAGCAGCCGCACCTTGGCCGGCAGCAGGCGCAGGTGCGGATAGACCGCCCAGACGCCCTCGTCGGCCGGGGTGTTGTCGTCCAGCAGCGCGACCAGCCGCCCGTCGGTGATGGCGGGGTCGACGTAGAAGTTGGGCAACTGACAGATCCCCAGGCCCTGCAGCGTCGCGTCCAGCACCGCCTGGCCGCTGTTGCAGCGAAAGCGGCCCTGGGGCTTGAAGGCGATCTCGCGCTCGCCTTCCCTGAACGGCCAGGCGTCGGCCGCGCCCAGCACGCCGGCATGGGCTTCCAGGTCGGCGATGGTCGTCGGCGTTCCGGCCCGCGCCAGGTAGTCCGGCGAGGCGCACAGCCGGCGGGTGCGCGAGGCCAGGCGCTTGGCGATCAGGCGGCTGTCGGTCAGGCGGCCGAAGCGGATGGCCAGGTCGAAGCCCTCGCTGACGATGTCGCGCACCGTGTCGTCCAGTTCGATGTGCAGCGACAGCTTGGGGTGAGCCAGGGCGAAGGCGTTGACGGCCGGCACGACGTAGCGCTCGCCATAGGCCGACGAGCAGGTCATGCGCAGCAGCCCCTTGACCTCGCCGTCCTCCTCGCCGACGGCGGCCAGGGCCTCGTCGCGGTCCTGGATCAGGTCGCGGCAGCGCGCCAGGAAGGCCCGGCCCGCATCGGTCAGGCTGACCCGCCGGGTGGTGCGATAGAGCAGGCGGGTCTGCAGCCGCTCCTCCAGCCGCGCCACCTCGCGGCTGACGCCCGACGTGGAAAGGCCGAGCCGTCGCGCGGCCTGCGAGAAGCTCTCGGCCTCGGCCGTCGCCACGAATTCGTCGATCCCGTCCCAGCGGCTCATGCGGCCGTGGTGCGCTTATTGTTCCTCTGGAGCAACAATGTTTTGCACCATGCGGGATTATCGTCGGGCCCGCATCGGCGTACCACAGTGGCCAAGAACCCATCGGAGCCTGCCATGAAGACCCGCGCCGCCGTCGCTTTCGAAGCCAAGAAGCCGCTGGAGATCGTCGAGGTCGACCTGGAAGGTCCCAAGGCCGGCGAGGTCCTGATCGAGATCAAGGCCACCGGCGTCTGCCACACCGACGCCTACACCCTGGACGGCCTCGACAGCGAGGGCCTGTTCCCGTCGATCCTGGGCCACGAAGGCGCGGGCGTGGTGGTCGAGGTCGGCCCGGGCGTCACCAGCCTGGCGGTCGGCGACCACGTGATCCCGCTCTACACGCCCGAATGCCGCCAGTGCAAAAGCTGCCTTTCCGGCAAGACCAACCTCTGCACGGCCATCCGCGCCACGCAAGGAAAGGGCCTGATGCCGGACGGCACCAGCCGCTTCTCCTACAAGGGCCAGACCATCCACCACTACATGGGCTGCTCGACCTTCTCGAACTACACCGTGCTGCCCGAGATCGCCGTCGCCCGCATCCGCAAGGACGCGCCGTTCAAGACCGCCTGCTACTGCGGCTGCGGCGTGACGACGGGCGTGGGCGCGGTGACCAACACCGCCAAGGTCGAGCCAGGCGCCAACGCCATCGTCTTCGGCCTGGGCGGCATCGGCCTGAACGTCATCCAGGGCCTGAAGCTGGTCGGCGCCAACATGATCGTCGGCGTCGACATCAATCCCGATCGTGAAGAGTGGGGCCGCAAGTTCGGCATGACCCACTTCGTCAATCCCAAGGACGTGTCGGGCGACCTGGTCGCGCACCTGGTGGCCCTGACCGACGGCGGCGCCGACTACACCTTCGACGCCACCGGCAACACCGGCGTCATGCGCACGGCGCTGGAAGCCTGCCACCGCGGCTGGGGTGAAAGCATCATCATCGGCGTGGCCGAGGCCGGCAAGGAGATCGCCACCCGTCCGTTCCAGCTGGTCACCGGCCGGGTCTGGAAGGGCACGGCCTTCGGCGGCGCCCGCGGCCGCACCGACACGCCCAAGATCGTCGACTGGTACATGGACGGTAAGATCCAGATCGACCCGATGATCACCCACGTGCTGCCGCTGGAGCGCATCAACGAAGCCTTCGACCTGATGCACAAGGGCGAAAGCATCCGCACCGTGGTGACGTTCTAAAACCGGGGAGTTCCCCCTCAGTCGCTCCGCGACAGCTCCCCCAGAGGGGGAGCATCTTGCTGATCAGATCCCCAGAGGGGGAGCATCTTGCTGTTCAGATCCTCCCCCTCTGGGGGAGGTGGCCCGGAGGGCCGGAGGGGGATCTCCCGCGCATCAAATGTCCAACGTCGAAGTCCTCAACACCCACCGCACCCAGGGCGGGACGCTGCGCTACTGTCGGCAAGACAGCGCCAGCACCGGCACGCCGATGAAGTTCAGCATCTGGACGCCTGACGGCGAGGGGCCGTTCCCCTATCTCGTCTGGCTGTCGGGCCTGACCTGCACGGAAGACAACTTCACCACCAAGGCCGGGGCCTATGCCTGGGCGGCCAGGCATGGCGTGGCCATCGTCGCGCCCGACACCAGCCCGCGCGGGGAAGGCGTCGCCGACGACGCCGCCTATGACCTGGGCCAAGGCGCGGGCTTTTATGTCGACGCCACGGAAGAGCCCTGGGCGCCGCACTTCAACATGTATTCCTACGTCACCAAGGACCTGCTGGAGGCCGTCGACGGCGCCTTCCCGCTGGACCCGGCCCGGCGCGGGATCTTCGGCCACTCGATGGGCGGCCACGGCGCCCTGACCATCGCCCTGCGCAACCCGCAGCTCTTCAAGTCGGTCAGCGCGTTCTCGCCGATCGTCTCGCCGCTGAACTGCCCGTGGGGCGACAAGGCCCTGACGGCTTACCTGGGCGCCGACCGCGCCCAGTGGCGGGCCCACGACGCCTGCGCCCTGATCGCGGACGGCTATGGGCAGGGCTTCGACGAGATCCTGGTCGACCAGGGCCTGGCCGACAGCTTCCTCGAAAGCCAGCTGAAGCCGGAGCTTCTGGAAGAGGCCGGCGCCGAGGCCCGGCTGAAGGTCACCGTCCGTCGCCAGGAAGGCTACGACCACAGCTACTTCTTCATCGCCAGCTTCATCGGCGACCATATCGACTGGCACGCGGCGCGGTTGTAGCCTGCTCGCCGATGGATGTCGGCGACCATATCGAACGCGTGGCTTCAAGCCGGCCGGGGCTGGTCTGGCGCGACGCTCTGCTGGCGGCCTTGGCCGTCACCGGCGTTTCGGCGCCGGGCGCGATGATGGTCGTCGGGATGCGGTTGCAGGTCTCGCCGCTGAGCCTGGCCGAATGGGTCGGAACCGGCCTCTTCATGCTGGCGCCGGCGGTGGTGTTCCTGGCCGGCTTCGCGCTGTGGCGGCGCGGCAGGCGGCGCCGGCGATCCCCGCAGCGTCCGCCGACGGTGCTCGACGCCGCCTAGAACTGGCCGGTGAAGTCGAACAGCTGGCCGTTGATCCAGCCCTTGCGGAAGGCCAGCGCCCCCTTGCGGTTCATCACCACGCCGCGCGCCTTGGCCGTGCTGAGCGAGGCGCGCAGGTAGCTGAGCACGAACAGCTCGAGGTCGGCCGCAGCGACCTTGTCGCGCCACAGGCCGGCGTTCTTGATGCAGTCGACACGGCCCCACCAGGCGGCCGGCGCGGCCAGCAGCCAGTCGCAGACCACGTCGTCTGCCCTGCCCGGCGTCGAGGTCTTGATGAACTGCACCACGTCTTCGTGGTCGAGCCCCTTGAGGCTGCCGTTCTGGGTGACCAGGTCGAAGAACCAGATCAGTTCCTGCAGGCTGCGGGCGGGCCGGCCGGCCGCCTGGGCCCAGGTCGCGGCCAGGGCGTCGGCCTTGGCCGCCACGGTCTTGATGCGGCTGAACTGCTGGGCCTTCACCTCGGGCGAGCCCATCAGGTTGGCGAGTTCCTTCTTGGGCGTGGCCTTCAGCTGGCTGCCGGTCTGCCATTGGCGCACGATCGCCAGGCCCTGGGCGACGCCCGCGTTGCAGGCCTGCCAGAGCTGGGCGCCGATCGTCGGCGCCTCGCGCAGCACCACCGGCTTGCCCGCCGCCAGCAGCAGGGGCTGCAGCGAGGCCGAGCCGATGTTCCACTGCAGCACGCCGCAGGAGATCCCCATGCCGTCGAAGTCGCCGGTCACGCCGCGCCAGGGATCGCCGGCGTTCTCGAAGCGGCCCGTGACGGCCACGGCCTTGTTGATCTCGTCGTCGGTGACGGCCATGTCGCTCCCCCTTTTGGCGATTTTCAATAAATACACCTATAAAGAGAATTCGTCACCCTGGCGCGTCTGGCGGGCGACGCGCTCCGGTTGTGAACTTTCGGTAATTCATCCCGGGTTCAGCCGACGGACGCTCCCTTGGACCAAGGCCAAGTTCGGCCGCTGAGGGGTGTTCAAACATGCAGAAGAAACTGGCCGTCCTGGCCCTGGTCGTCGCCGCGGGGCTGTCGACCTCGGCCTGCGTCATCATCGACGCCGATGACGGCGGCAAGCGCGACGTCTCGGTGAAGATCAACGACGGCAACGACGCCCTGGAGCCCCTCTACGGCGTGGCGCTCGAGAAGGGCGAGCTGGTGGCCCGGGTGTCGTCGAACGGCTGCACCAAGGCCGAGGACTTCAAGGTCGTGGCCGACCGCCGGGAGAGCGGCGTCGCCGTCACCCTGACCCGCGAGCGCCCCGACCTGTGCCGCGCCCTCGTGCCGGAGGGCAAGGAGCTGCGCTTCGACCTCGACGCCATGGGCGTGCAGCGCACCGACAAGGTGCGGGTGCGCAATCCGCTGCAGCGCGCGTAAAAGCAGCGCGAGCCTGGCGGGCGCGTCTTGGCGGCGCGCCCGCGCCGGTTGTAGGGTGTCGGCATGACGACGTCGGCGACGCCCTCGACACCTTCCCTGGCCATGCGTTGCCTGCGCCTGGCCGAGGCTGTGGTCTGGCCCGCCCTGGCCGTCGTGCTGCCCGACTGGCCGGACCTGGCCACGCCGCTCTGCGCCCTGTTCTTCTGCGCCTCGATCTTTAGAACGACGCGCGGGCCGCACATCGACAACATTCCGCGCCTGATCAGGAACCTGGCCGTCTCGACCCTGATGTTCGGGCTGACCTTGCGCTTCCTGCCGTTCGCCGCCGACGCCAATCGTGTGTTCGTGACGATGGGTCTGCTCATCGCCGTGAGCCGGGCCGGCGGCTTCACGCTGGAGCCGCGCCCGCGCTGGCCGTGGATCGCCGCGACCCTGGCCGCCGCCTTCGTCGTGCTGGCGCTGGATCACCAGCGCGTCGTCGCCGGCAAGGCCGAGGATCTGGTCCGCAACGGCCAGATGCTGGCGATGCTCGGACCGGAAACGAGCCCCGTGTTGCGTTCGTCGCTGGAACGCACGATCGAGGAGCTGCGTCATCCCGATCGCTTCTGGTGGGTCCCGCTCTCGGTGTTCGCCGTCCTCTTGCCGCTGTCGCACGTCTTTACCCGGCGCGGCATGGTCCTGGCCGGTCGTCGGGCCGCCATCCGGTCCCGCGACGCCTGGTTCCGGCATCCGGCCGACCTTTCTTCGAAATGAGGGCCGGCGCATGAGGGCAGGGGCATGACCAAGTTCGACGCCAAGCCGCTGTCGACGCCCAACCTGGCGCCCATGATCGGCGTGCTGCTGGCTGTGTTCACGGTGGTCGCGACCGGCTCGGTCGGGCTCGACAAGGCCTTGGCGCTCGATATTCCGGGTTGCCACCTCATGGCGCCGGGCGCGCCCACGCCCCGAACGATCCAGATCACCTTCCAGCGCGATGGCCAAGCTTATGTGGGCGCGAGCCGGGCGGCCAGCGTCGCCGCCGCCGTGGCCGTGGCGGTTCGCGAAGCGCGGACCCACGGGCTCGACGGCGTCGTGCTCCGGGCCGATCCCGATGTGCGCTATGACGTCGTCGCCACGGCGGCGGGGCGCCTCGACGACGCCGGGATCAAGGTCAGCCTGATCAGTGAGGGCCTTTATTGATGGGGCGCCTGGCGGGCCGGTTCGACGCCAGACCCATGTCGACGCCGAACCTGGCGCCGATGATCGGGGTGCTGCTGGCGGTCATGACGGGTGTCGCCTTTGCTTCCACGGGCGAGCGGGCCGAACTGCTGTCGCTGGAGCCGCCGGTCTTTCAGGCCTGCAAGTGCAAGGCGCCTTTCGTCATCCAGGTCGATGCACGCGGGCGGGCCTTCGCTAACGCGCCCGGCGGGCTGGACGCCATCATCGCCGACCTGAAGCGTAACCGTCTCACGTTGGGGGCGGTGATGATCGAGGCTTATCCCGATGCGAGCCATGTCGACGTCATGCGGGTCTACCAGGCGGTGCGCGCCGCGGGAGAAAAGCGCGTGCAGTTCACCCAGACGCCCGACTGGGCTCTGGCCTCGTCGGATTGACTCTGCGGCGCCCCTCCGCCATAAACCGCGCCTTCACGCCGCCGGCTCGCCGCGCGGCGCGATAGCTTTATGACGGATTGACCCGAAGCCGCCGTTGAGATCGTCCTCCTTCCGGAGGTCCGGCCCGGATCGTTTGAAAGACCGACCTATGTCGAAGCGCCATAGCGCCAAGTACAAGATCGACCGCCGCATGGGTGAAAACCTGTGGGGCCGTCCGAAGTCCCCCGTCAACCAACGCTCCTACGGTCCGGGCCAGCATGGCCAGCGCCGTAAGCAGAAGGTGTCGGACTTCGGCCTGCAGCTGCGCGCCAAGCAAAAGCTGAAGGGCTACTACGGCAACCTGACCGAGAAGCAATTCTCGCGCACCTACGAGGAAGCTGCTCGCCGCAAGGGCAACACCTCGGAGAACCTGATCGCTCTGCTCGAGTCGCGCCTGGACGCCATCGTCTACCGCGCCAAGTTCGTGCCGACCGTGTTCGCCGCCCGCCAGTTCGTGAACCACGGCCACGTGACCGTGAACGGCAAGCGCGTGAACATCCCGTCGTACCGCTGCAAGCCGGGCGACGTGATCGCGGTCCGCGAAAAGTCGCGCAACATGGCTCTGGTTCTGGAAGCCGTGGCCTCGAACGAGCGTGACTTCGCCGAGTACGTCTCGGTCGACGCCAAGGGCCTGTCGGCCACCTTCGTCCGCGCCCCGGAACTCTCGGAAGTTCCGTACCCGGTGAAGATGGAACCGAACCTCGTCGTCGAATTCTACGCCTCGTAAGACGCGTCGAACTCGCAAGAGATCGGAAAAGGCCCCGGAGCGATCCGGGGCCTTTTTTGTTTATGGTCCCTCTCCCTGTGGGAGCGGTGCCGGCGAAGCCGACGGAGAGGGGAGCGGCCACGAAATCGGCCCGCGTCGCGGCGGCTGGAGACGGCCCCCCTCCGGCCCTCCGGGCCACCTCCGCCATTTACCCCTTGAAACCGGAAAACCCCCTCCTATCTCCAATGAGCGGGCCGGGCCCCTCTGGCGCAGCGTCTTCACCTCCCCCCTGAAGGACGCGCGTGATGTCGGACCGCATCGGGTGTTCTCGATGTCTGGGTCCGGGTGTCCCTCCCCCTCGTGCCGGATCCGACATCGGGAACCCCGTCTCCATTCTTGGACCAGGGACCCGAACGACCCATGCCTCTCCTGATGTGCCCCAATTGCGACGGCTCCATGCAGGCCGTGCAGCGCGCCGGCGTCGAGTTCGACATGTGCCCCAAGTGCCGGGGCGTGTGGCTCGATCGCGGCGAGCTGGAAAAGCTGATGGCGATGGAGCGCGAGGACGCTCAAGGCTCCGCGCCGCCGTCCGGTCCCTCGCCCTTCGGCCGGCCGCAGCCGACTTACGAGCAGCGCCCCGAGCCGCGCCGCTACGACGACAACTGGCGCGACGGCCACAAGCGCTACGACCACGACGACTATCGCCGTCACGGCCACCACAAGAAGAAGCGTTTCGATCTCTTCGACATCTTCGACTGACGATCCCGCTCAGAGGACCATGAACCACTTCAAGACCTTCGCCCTGCTGGCTGGCCTGACGGCCCTGTTCGTCGGGGCCGGCTACATGATCGGCGGCCCGACCGGCATGCTGATCGCCTTCGTGCTGGCGGCCGGCATGAACGTGTTCTCGTACTGGAACGCCGACAAGATCGTGCTGCGCGCCTACGGCGCCGTCGAGGTCGACGAGAGCCATCCCGAGCCGCTGGTCCGCAACTACGCCCGCGACGTGGCGGACCTGGCGCAGCGCGCCGGCCTGCCCATGCCGCGGGTCTGCATCATCGACAGCGACCAGCCCAACGCCTTCGCCACCGGCCGCAATCCGCAGAACGCCGCCGTGGCCGCTACGACGGGCCTTCTGGCCATGCTCGACCGCGACGAGATCCGCGGCGTCATGGCCCACGAACTGGCCCACGTGAAGAACCGCGACACCCTGACCATGACCGTGACGGCGACTATCGCCGGCGCGATCTCGGCCCTGGCCAACTTCGCCTTCTTCTTCGGCGGTTCGCGCGAGGACGACGAGCGTCCGGGCGGGATCATCGGCGCGATCGCGCTGGCCATCCTGGCCCCCATCGCGGCCATGCTGGTGCAGATGGCGATCAGCCGCTCGCGCGAGTACGAGGCCGACCGCGTGGGCGCGCAGATCGCCGGCGACAACCGCGGCCTGGCCCGCGCGCTGGAGAAGATCGACGCCTATGCCCGCGGCGGGGTGGTGAACCATGAGGCCGAGCGCAATCCGGCCACGGCCCACATGTTCATCATCAACCCGCTGGCCGGTCGCGGCGCCGACAACCTGTTCTCGACCCACCCGGCCACCCACAACCGGATCGAGGCCCTGATGCGGCTGGCGATCGGGCAGGGGACGCGTCAGCGGCTGGAGACGGCCGTACCGACCAGCGGCCCGAGCCGCCGGCCGGGGCCCTGGAGCTGAGCGTCTGAATTTGTCATCCCGGCCGTAGCGCAGCGAAGCGCCGGGATCTCCCACGGTTCCGACGGCGGGCGTGGGAGATCCCGGCTCTACGGATCGCTGGCGCGCTCCTTCGGCCGGGATGACAAGGCTTTGGGAAACGAAGAAGGCGGCGGGGGGGCATCCCCGCCGCCTTCCTTTTTGCACGTGGCTGCAGCGCCTACCGCGCCGCCGCCGGGGCGGTTCCCCGCGCCGGCTCTTCATCCTCATCCTCGTTGAGCGCGCCCAGTTCGCCGCTTTCGCGCGCCTTGCGCCCGTAGACGATCTCGAACAGCGGGCTGGCCATCAGCGTGGTGACGATGGCCATGACTACCAGCATCGAGAACAGGGCCGGGCCGATGATGCCCTTCTGCAGGCCGATATTGATGATGATCAACTCCAGCAGGCCGCGGGCGTGGCCCAATGGTTCTGGACAACGTTGTCAGAATTGAATGTTACCGTTCACTGTGGAGGCTGGGTCCAAAGCGTTCGCGTGGGAGGCCCGATGACGACGATCCGGAACCTGGCGGCGGCCGTCGCGGCCGTGGCCCTGACGGCGGGCGCGACGCCCTACGAGGTAGCGCCGGGCCTGTTCCAGGCGAGCAAGCCGGACCTTGGCCTTTCATCCGCATCCGGAGCCGAGACCTTCACCGTCTTTGCGCCGACGGAGGGTTCGGACAAGTTCAGCAACGGCGTGGTGCTGATCCCCTTCAAGGGCCGCCTCTACGCCCAGTGGCAGAGCTCGGCTCGCGACGAGGATTCGGCCGACACCTGGGTCGCCTACGCCGTCAGCGACGACGGCCGGACCTGGAGCGCGCCCAAGATGCTGGCGCCGGCCGGGGAGGGCGGGTCGATGCGCTCCAGCGGCGGCTGGTGGACCGACGGCGAGACCCTCGTGGCCTACGCCAATGTCTGGCCCGACGGCTTCCAGTCGGGGGCCGGCGGCCATGCCGAGTATCGCACCAGCCGCGACGGCGCAGCCTGGAGCGCGCCCCGGCGGGTCATGGGCGCCGACGGCGCGGCGGTCGAGGGGGTGATCGAGCAGGATCCGCACGAGGTCGACGGCCGCGTGATGACCGCCTTTCACCTGCGCCCCGGCATGATCGCCAAGCCGTTCTTCACCGACGACCCGCTGGGCGTGTCGGGCTGGACGCAAGGGCGGATGGAGAACCTGCCGCGCGACGCCTCGAACGCGGCGGCCGCGCACGAGCGCCGCCTCAGCCGCGAGATCGAGCCCAGCCTGTTTCGCCGCGCCGATGGCTGCGCGGTCATGGTGTTCCGCGACGAAGAACTGAGCTTTCGCCAGCTGGCTTCGGAAAGCTGCGATCGCGGCGTCTCGTGGACGACGCCGGTCCTGACCGCGATGCCCGACGCCCGGGCCAAGCAGAGCGCCGGCAACCTGCCGGACGGAACGGCCTATCTGGTGAACGCGCCCAACAGCGACCGGCCGCGCATGCCGCTGGCGGTGACCCTGTCCGTCGACGGCCGGACCTTCGACCGCAGCTTCCGCCTGCGCGGCCAGGGCGACCTGCAGCCGCTGCGTTTCGAGGGCAAGTACAAGCGGCCGGGCTATCACTATCCCAAGAGCGTGGTCTGGAACGGCGCCCTGTGGGTCGGCTACGCGGCCAACAAGGAGGACGTGCAGATCACCCGCGTGCCGCTGCCAGCTCTGAAGGTCGGACGTTAGGGTCTCACCGCCGTCGGCGGCGGGAACTGATCGAGCTCCCGGGTCGTCGACGCATAGGGCGAATAGCTCATGTAGGGGGACGGCTGGGTCCACTGCGGCTCGTAGCCGCGGCTGAGGGGCTGCATCGGGACCCGGGTCGCCGGCAAGGGGGGCTCATACACCCAACCGACGCGCACCCCGCAGGCCCGGAAGTCGGAGGCGCTGTCGGCGCGGCAGCGGAAGCCGTCGGCGGTCGCCTGGCATCGGTCGACCGTGACCGCGGGCTTGAAGCATGTGCCCATGCGCCTGGCTTTGGTCTGGGCCTTTTCGGTGGCCAGACGCATGGCCTCTTCCTGGGTAGGGGCCTTGGCCCAGTGCCAGCTCGACGCGACGGCGCCGCCCGCCGCCAGGGACATGGCCAGTCCGATCGCGATGACGCGCGTCCTCATCGGGCTTCCTCCTGTCTGTTGCGATGGATTTCGACACTCGCGCGGGCGGACGTCAACAACCTTCGCGAACATTGTTCGCTGCGACTCCACCCTCGAGGCTATTCCACCAGCGGCGCGCGCGAGGGATCCTGCCGGACGATCTCGCGGATGCCGACCAGGGTCATGAACGAGCGCACCCGCCGGTCGTCGTTCAGCACCTCGTTGGTGAAGGCCTCGTAGGCCTCCATCGTCGGGACGGTGACGGTCAGCAGGAAGTCGGTGCTGCCCGTCACGTGCCAGGCGCTGAGCACCTCCTTGCGGGCGGCGACCCCGGCGGCGAAGGCGTTGAACAGGGCGCTGCCCTCGCGCTCCATCTCGACCAGCACATGCATGGTCAGCCCGGCGTTGAGGCGCGCGGGGTCGACGATGGCGACGTCGGCGACGATCACGCCTTCCTTGCGCAATCGCCGCAACCGGCGCAGCACGGCGCTTTCCGACAGGCCCACCTTCTCGGCCAGGCTGCGGGCCGGTTCGAGGTTGTTGCGGCGGACCAGTTCCAGCAGCTTGCGGTCGAAGTTGTCCAGGGTGATGGATTTCGTCATTTGAGCCGCTGATATTGCCTGTTTTGGTCGGTATACGACGAATTTCGGCGAGAAGCGCCAGTCTTCCGCGACTAGCTTGCCGCCATGTCCGCCGCCGCCCTCCGCCGTCCCGCGCTCGACGCGCTGTTGCCCTACGCCGCCCTGTTCGGGGGCATGGCGACGCTCGCCGGGGGCACCTCGTTCGCCAAGAGCCTGTTTCCGGCCGTGGGCGCGCAGGGCACCTCGGCCTATCGCGTCGGTTTCGCGGCGCTGCTGCTGCTGATCCTGTGGCGGCCGTGGCGGTTTCCGCTGACCCGCCGCGACCTGGCCGGCGTCGTCTTCTACGGCGCTGCGACCGGGGTGATGAACCTCTGCTTCTACATGTCGCTGCGGACCATCCCGCTGGGCGTGGCGCTGGCCATCGAGTTCCTGGGGCCGCTGACCCTGTCGCTGCTGCATGCGCGCAAGGCCAGTCACTTCCTGTGCATCGGCCTGGCGGCCTTCGGCCTGCTGCTGCTCCTGCCGCTGAAGCTGGGCGCCGCGCCGCTGGATCCCGTGGGCGTCGGCTTCGCCCTGGCTGCCGCGGTCTGCTGGGCGCTCTACATCATCGCCGGTAAGCGCCTGGGCCACCTGCACGGCGGCCGCTCGGTGGCCATGGGCATGAGCGTGGCGGCCCTGATCGTCGTGCCGTTCGGCGTGGCGTCGGCGGGCGCGGCCCTGCTCGACCCGCACCTGATGCTGCTGGGCCTGGTGGTCGCCATCTGCTCCAGCGCCGTGCCCTATTCGCTGGAGATGGTGGCCCTCAAGCGCATTCCCAAGCGCACCTTCGGGGTGATGCTCAGCGCCGAACCGGCGATCGGCGCCATGGCAGGCCTGGTCGTGCTGTCCGAGCACCTGTCGACCCAGCAGTGGGTCGCCATCGCCTGCATCGTCGCCGCCTCGGCCGGCGCGATCCTGACCACCACGCCGCAAAGCGCCGTGGTCGAGGATCCGGAGGAACTGGAGCGACCGGGGGCCTAGTGGGGCCTAGTGGTCTAGGGCGGATCGACATTCAATCGCTTGCCCCGATTTTTCACCGAGCATCCCCGCGAAGGCGGGGACCCAAGCCGAGGTCGCCGATAGTCCACGGCCGCGCCCAAGCCTGAACGTCAGCTTGGATCCCCGCCTTCGCGGGGAAAATCGG